>NZ_JBTGVH010000013.1:0-29955 GCF_054343485.1 Mycoplasma sp. 613B
TTTTAAGAAAATAGAAGGATTTTCTTTGGAAAAATTCAAAAAATTTCATTTTTTTAATAAGTTAACTTAAATATTAAATGTTTACTAAATTACCAAGTAATAAAAACATCACTTTTTAATGTGATGTTTTTTTATTTAACTTATTTTTTAAGTTTGTTTAATTGGTGAACTGCGTTTCTTGCTGCTTCTCATAACACTTCACTAAATGTTGGGTGTGGGTGAATTGTTGAAGCAATGTCATAAATTGTTGATTCTAAATCCATAGCAAGAACTACTTCAGAAATTAAATCTGTAGCTGCAGCTCCAATGATGTGACAACCTATAATTTCACCATATTCTTTATCAATAATAAATTTAGCAAATCCTTTTGATTCATGAGCTGCTAATGCTTTTCCGATGAAAGTAAATTGGTGTTTTGCAACAATAAAGTCTTTACCTTGTTCTTTAGCTTGATCTTCTGTTAAACCAACAACAGCAATTTCAGGGTGTGTATAAATACATGCCGGAACTGTTTTTGCAGAGTATTTTACTTGTTTTTTAAGAATATTTGAAACAGCAACAACTGCATGACGATAAGCAACGTGAGCTAACATAGCTTGTCCTACAACGTCTCCTATTCCATATACTCCTTCAACATTTGTTTGACAGTATTCATCAACTACTAATTGTTTTCTGTCTCCAAGTTTAATTCCCACTTCTTCTAATCCAAGAGATTCAGGAACTCTACCTACTGAAACTAAAACTAAATCAGATTTAATTGATTCTTCTTTTCCATTAACTTCATAGAAAATTTTACCTTTTTCATATTTAGTTGTATTGGCATTTGCTATAACTTCAACACCCATTTCTACTAAGTCATTTGAAACTTGTTTAATAATATCTTTATCAAGCATTCCAAGCACTGTTGGTAAATTTTGGATGATTGTTACTTTTGTTCCTGCTGAAGCAAACACTTGAGCAAATTCTACCCCAATAACCCCTCCACCAATAATAGTTAATGATTTTGGTTGTTTTTCTAAATTAATAGCTTCTTTAGAAGTGATTAATTTTCCTTCAGCATAACCTTGTTCAAATCCAGGTAAAGGAATTTTTCTATCAGTTGAACCAGTAGCAATAATAATATTTTTAGCTTTATAAACTTTAAAATCAACTTCCACTTCATGAGCACCTACAAATTTTGCAGTTCCAAAAATAGTTTTTACTTTATTCATTCTCATTAATGCTTGCACACCTGAAGTTAATTGTTTAACAACTTCATATTTTCTTGCATGAATTTTAGTTCAATCAATTTTTACGTTTATATTTCCTGTAATTCCGTATTCTGTAGCATGTTTAACTGAGTGAAGAACTTCTGTTGTTTTTAAAAGTGCTTTTGTTGGGATACATCCAACATTTAAACAAACTCCACCTCAGAATTCTCTTTCAATAATTAATGTTTTTAGTCCAGCTCCACCAGCTTCTTCAGCTGCTAAGTATCCACCAGGACCTGATCCAATAACAATAACATCGAATTCTTCTTCAATTTTTCCTGTGTATGCTTTGCCTTGTTCTTTATTTGAAGATGCTTCTTTTATTTCTGCTGGTGATTCAACTTTAGTTGTAGCAGTTGTAGAAGGTTTTTTTAATGAAGATAAATCAAATAATTGATTTGAAACTTTCACTTCTCCCACAACAGAAGCACCCCCTCCAGTAGATTCCTCTTTTTTAGACTCTTCTTTTTTAGGTTCTTGGGCAACTGCATCACCTTTTCCATCATCGATATGATAAATTTCTTGTCCAACATGGATTGTATCTCCAACAGCCATTAAAACCTTAACAATTTTTCCTGTTGCAGGAGAAGGGATATCTGAAGTTACTTTATCTGTTTCAACCGAAAATAAAGAATCTCCTTCATTAACCATATCCCCTTCTTTTTTGTAGATTTCAGCAACTACACCTTCATGTAATCCTTCACCTATATCAGCAAATTTAAATTTATGCATTTTATAAAACTCCTAAAATTTCTGGTTTTTCTAATAGTTCTTTAACTCTTGAAGCAAATCTTCCAACAGTTGCTCCATCAATTCATCTGTGATCAGCTGATACAGTTAAATTCATAATTTTTCCTGGAACAATTGCTCCGTTTTTAACTACTGCACGGTCAACAATTGAACCCACTCCTGCTATTGCTAATTCTGGATAATTAATAACTGGTGTTCCAAATAAAGCACCTACTGAACCATAATTTGTTATTGTAAACGATCCGCCTGACATTTCATTTGGTTTAATTTTTCTATCTCTAGCTGCAAGTGCTAATCTTGAAATTTCTTTTGCCAATTCAACAATTGTTAAGTTTTGGGAATCTTTAACAACAGGAACCATTAATCCTGCTTCTGTATCCACAGCGATTCCAAGGTTTAATGTTGTTGGAAAGACAATTTCTGAATTTGCTTCATCGTATTTAGCAGCAAGAATTGGAAATTCTCTTAATGCTACTAAAATAGCTTTTGCAATATAAGGTAAAAATGTTAATTTCACACCTGTTGTTTTTTGTACATCTTCTACAATTGATTTTCTTAAATCTCATAATTTAGTCATATCAATTTCGTTAACTAAACTGAAATAAGCAACTGAATCTCTTGAATTAATCATTGCTTTTGCAATTGCTTTTCTAATTGGTGTAATTTTTTCTCTTTTACCATCTAAATAATTAACTGAGGCAGTTGATTCAACTTTAGCTGAAGTTGGGGCAACTGTTTCTTGTTTAGGTGCACTTTTAAAAGATAAAACATCATCTTTTAAAATTCTTCCAAATGGACCTGTACCTTTAACTTGATTAATGTCAATTCCCATTTTTGCAGCAATTGCTCTTGCTAAAGGGGTTGAAATTATTTTATTCATATTTTCCTTTCTTTTAGAATTTAAATCCTACTACTTCTTTTATTTTTGCAATAATTTTATTGCTATCAATTGCGTGATATTTTTCTCCTCTTGCTAAAGGAACTGTAATGTCATAACCTGTTAATCTTGTTAAAGGAGCTTTAATGTATTCAAAAGCTTTTTCATTAACTCTTGTAATAATTTCTGCAGAAACTGAAAATGATTTAACAGCTTCATGAACCACTAATAATCTTCCTGTTTTCTTTACAGAATTAATAATTGTATCTGTATCTATTGGTTTAATTGTTCTTAAATCAATCAATTCTACACTAATTGAAGATTCTTCTTCTATTAGTTTTTTGATTGCTTCGATTGAATCGTGAACTTGTGCACCATAAGTTACTAATGTTAAGTCTGTTCCTTCCACTAAAACATTTGCTTTTCCAATTGGAACTTCATAAATTTCAGCTGGTATTTGTTGTTTAAAAGAACGATAGATTTTTTTAGGTTCTAAAAATACAACAGGATCAGGATCGTTTAAAGCTGCAATCATTAATCCTTTTGTATCATAAGGTGTTGAAGGCATAACAACTTTTAATCCTGGCACATGTGCAAACATTGCTTCAATTGCTTCTGAATGGTGTTCAAGAGCTCTAACTCCCCCAGCCATTGGCATTCTTAATACTAAAGGAACACTAAATCTTCCTCTTGATCTATTTCTATATCTTGCTGCGTGAGTCATAAGTTGTTGAAATGCTGGGTAAGAAAATCCTTGAAATTGCATTTCAACAATTGGTTTTAGTCCAAAAAGAGCAGCTCCAATTCCAATTCCCATCATAGATGCTTCAGCAATAGGTGTATCCCAAACTCTTTCAACACCATATTTTTTTTGTAAGCCTTCAGTTGCTCTAAACACTCCACCTTCATATCCAGCATCTTGACCTCAAAGAACAACATGTGGATCTTGTTCCATCATTAAATCGATTGCATTTGTTACAGCACCGATGTTATTTAGTTCTAACATTTTTTTGTCCATTATTTATTCTCCTTTGAATAATATGCGATAGCTTCTGCTTTTTGTTCTTCTAATTCAGGTGTTAATGTTGCATAAGTATGATCAAATACTTCGTTTAAATCAACATCTAATTCTTCTAATGATTCTTGATAAGCTGCTTTTACTTGTTCCATAGCATCTTCTCAAATTTGATCTTTTTCTTCATCGGTTAAGTATTCTTTTGATTTTAAATAAGTCTCAATACGATGCATTGGTTCTCATTTTTCATGTTCTTGCTCTTGTTCTATAGTTCTATAAATTCTTGGATTATCACTTGTAGTATGTGGTCCTTGTCTTCAAGTTATGAATTCAACTACCACAGGACCATTTCCTGATCTTGCAAATTCTACAGCTTCTTTAACTACAGCATAGGAAGCTAACAAGTCATTTCCATCTACTCTAACTCCTGGAATTCCAGCAGCTGCTGCTTTAGCTGCAATAGTTTCTGAACCAGTTTCTAAATGCTCTGGTGTTGAAATTGATCATTGGTTATTGTTTACACAGAATACTGATGGTCATTTTCAAATTGCTGATGTATTAATTGCTTCATAAAATTCACCTTCAGCGGTTCCACCATTACCTATAAATGACATTGAAACTACATTTTTTCCAGTTAATTTTGATGCATAAGCAATACCAGCAGCATGTGAACACTGTGTTGCTATAGGAATATTAATTGGAAGTAAATTTATTCCTTCAGGTGTAACACTTCCTCTTTCATTTCCATTTCAATATAACATTTGATTTTTTATAGGCATTCCCATATATAACATAGTTGCATTTGATCTAAATGCAGGCACAAATCAGTCATCTTCTTTTAAAGCCATAGCTGAAGCTACTTGTAGTGCTTCTTCACCAAAATTAGGTGCAAAAGTTAACATTCTTCCTTGTCTTTGTAACTGTGACATATATTCATCTTGTCTTCTTGAAAGAACCATAAATTTATAAGCTTTTAATAATTCTTCTTTGCTTAATTTTGGTTCGTTGTTTTTACCTTCTTTAGTTAAGTTTCCATCTATGTCTAAAAAACGGATAATTTCGTCCTTAGAAAACATAACTTTGCCAGGTTTAACAAATTTAAATTGCATTTTTACTCCTTATTTTTTAAAATTAATTAGAATTTAAACTAATATTATAATTATATTCTTTTTATTGATTTTATTTCAATTTAAAGTATAAAAATTCATTTTTTTATTAATTTTTTGAATTTTTAACATTTAAGTGCAAAAAAATATTGTTTTTATGATAGTTTTAAACTTAATTTTAATTAAAAATATAAATCATTTTTGACTTATATTTTTAATTATTAATTACTTTTTAAATTTTCTTTTATAGTTACCATTAAATTTTCAAATAATGCTGTTATAGTCATAGGACCAACTCCTCCCGGAACTGGTGAAATAGCTTCTACTTTATCTATAACATCAATAAAATCAACATCACCAGTAATTTTATTATTGGATAAAGTATTTATTCCAACATCGATAATTACAGATTTATCTTTTATATTATCCTTTTTAATTAAATGTGTTTCTCCTGCTGCTACAACTAAAATATCAGCATCTTCAGAACCTTTAATTCCCGTTTCTTTGTTGAAACTATGAGTAAAAGCTCCTGCATCAGTAAGTAATTTTTTTGTTGGTTTTCCTACTAAATTAGATTCGCCAACAACATAACATTTTTTGTTTTGAACTTGAATATTATAAAAATCTAATAACATCATAATTCCTTTTGCTGTCGCAGGAGTTAATGAAAATTGATTATTATAAAATTGATTTTGATTTTTACTTGAAAGTCCATCAATATCTTTAACAACAGGAATAGAATCTAAAACTTTTTGTGAGTTTATATGTTTAGGTAAAGGTAATTGTACTATCATTCCATCACAATCTATTGATTCTTGTCTAACTATAGATAATAAAGATTCTTCTGTGATGTTTTCATCTAACTTAATTAATATACCATTAACTCCTAATTCTTTAGCTCTTTTTAACTTATTTTTTATATAGCGATTTGATGCTTCTAAATTACCTACTTGAACAATTTTAAATATTGCTTTTTTTGGTAAAAGATTAAAAAAATTTAGCTGTTTTTGAAAAAAAAATTCTGAAGCTTTTTTACCATCTAAAATTTTTGGCATTTTAGTTTTTGAAAATAAAAAAAGGTAATCTTACCCTTTTCTAAATTTTCCATCTTTTCCTTGGATCATAACAGCTGTTGTTTCTTTTAATTGTTTTGCATATTCAATAGCTTCTTTTTGAGTTTTAAAAATTTTTGTAGCTCTTTCTGCATTTGCGTTTTTTACAGCTCAGTCTCCATTATGGTTTACAACGTACTTTATCATTTTTTTCTCCTTAAATATGTCTTATTTATTTTTTTCTATATATAATTTTAACTTTTCTTTATATAATTTTAACTTTTTTTCTTCATTTTCAATTTTTTCTTTTGGAGCTTTTGCTAAAAAGTTAGAATTTGATAGTATATTTTCTGCTCTTTTTATTTCAAATTCAATTATTTTTATTTCTTCTTTTATTCTTTCTGCTTCTTTTTGCTTATGCTCTGCAGATAGTTGAATATAAATTTCAAAATTTTCTGTTTTTAAAACTGAATGTTTGTTTTCAAATAATTCAGCATTACACATATTATTTATCATCAATATTGATGTTACATCAAGTTTTTTATCTGCGATTCAATATTTTAAGACTTCTTTTTTAGAAATACTATGTTTTTCTCTATATTGTCTTAAATTTTTAACTATTTCAACAACTTTATCTATATAGTTAACGTTTCTATAAGTTTTAATATCTGTATTTTCATGTTCTAAAAGTTCTTGATTAAATAATTTTTCAAATAAATAATCTGTTAAAAAAGGACAGAATGGATGAAGAATAATTAATAATTTTTTAATTATTTCTAATCCAAATGTTTTATTTGGTTTGGTTTTAGATAATTCAATATATCAAGACGAAAGATCTTCAAAAATAAATTTATGTATTGCTTTATAAACTAATGTAAAATCATATTTTTTCATAAATTTATTTATGTTTTTATTTAAAAGGCTTAATTTATTAGATATTCATTTATCTTTGTCTGTAATTTCTTGACAAGTGCTGCATTCTTCTAATTCATAAAAGTATTTCACTATATTTCATAGTTTGTTATTAAAAATTCAAGCAGCATCTATTTTGTCTTTAGAAAATTTAATATCCTGTCCTGGTGTTGAATTAAATATTAAAGATTCTCTTAAAACATCTGCACCGTATTGTTCAATAACTTCCATTGGATCTATACCATTGCCAAGTGATTTAGACATTTTTATCCCTTTTTCATCTCTTATCAATCCATGTAACAATACTTCATCAAATGGTTTTTCATCCATAACACTTAAACTAAAGAAATACATTCTTGCAACTCAAAAGAAAATTATATCTCAACCTGTTACAAGTAATGAAGTAGGAAAATATCTTTTTATTTTTTCATTTGACTGTGGTCAACCTAAAAAAACAAATGGTGCAAGTCCTGATGAAAATCAAGTATCTAAAACATCTGGATCTTGAATTCATCCTTCGCCTGGAGACTCAATTTGTACTTTCATTTCTTCATTTTTATATCATGCTGGTATTCTATGTCCTCACCATAATTGACGTGAGATGGTTCAATCATATACATTTTCCATTCATTTTTTTATAACTGTTTGAAAACGTTTTGGATAAAATTTAACAGCATTTTTGCTTTTTAAATGATTTAGCAGCATTTTTTGCAATTCTTCCATTTTTACAAATCATTGTTCTGACATAATTATTTCAGAAACTTCACCACTTCTTTCAGAATAACCTACATTAGATATTATTTCTTCTGTTTTAACAATGAAATTTTCTTTTAATAGCTTTTGATAAATTTGTTCTCTTGCTTGAAAACGATCTAACCCTTCAAACTCTAAAGCTAAATTATTCATTTTTCCATCAGGATTGATGGACTCATTAATTTCTAAATTATGTTTTTTTATAATGTCAATATCTGCCATAGCATGTGCAGATACTTTCATAACACCAGAAGCAAATTTTTTATCTATATAATTATCTTCAATTATTGGAATTATTTTTTTAGTAAAAGGATGAATAACGTTTTTACCCACAAGCGATTTGTATCTTTTATCTTCTGGATTAACACCAAGTGCCACATCGGAAGGAATTGTTTCAATTCTTGTTGTAGCAACTGTTAAGAATTCATTACTATTTTCAATAAAATATTTAATATAATACATTTTTTGGTTAGTTGGTTTATTAATTATTTCAATATTTGATAAAGCTGTTTTTTGTTTAGGATCTCAATTAATTGCTTTTTTATCTTTATAAATTCATCCTTTATTATAAAAATCAACAAATATTTTTAAAACTGCTTCATTAGCATCTTTATCTAATGTAAATCTTTCATTTGTATAATCCAGTGCTAAACCTAAAGAATTTCACTGTTCTTTAATTTTATTGTAATATTCATCTTTTCATTTTCAAACTTCTTCTAAAAATTTTTCTCTTCCTAAGTCATGACGAGTTTTATTTTCTTTTCTTAATAATTCTTCAACTTTTGTTTGAGTTGCTATACCTGCATGGTCAACTGCAGGTAAAAATAAAACATCATAACCTTTTAATTTTTTATATCTAATAATAGTGTCTTGAATATATTCATCTCACGCATGTCCTAAGTGCAATTTTCCTGTAACATTAGGAGGCGGCACAATGATTGTAAATGGTCTTTTACTTGAATCGTGATATGAAAAATATTTTTTATTGATTCATTTCTGATTTCTGTTCTTTTCTATATCTTTATGATTAAAATTTTTATCCATATTTCCCCTTTTATTCTGTATTTTCTAAACTTTTCTCTTCTGTATAATCAATTATAACCGTGTCTTCTAATTTTACAAAATTAGGTGTTTTTTTCGGCTTTTGTCTATGACTTAAAATTTTAGATGAAATTAATTCATTATCTGAAATATAAATTTCTGATCGATTACTTTTAAAATATCTTCTTGAAGAATATAATTCATCATATTCATGTTCACTAATTTTATCAATAATAGAAAAATCAAAAGATTTAAATTTATAAAATTTTTTAGCAAATTCACTTTCAAATTCCTTTTTAATATTATTAAATGAACATTCAATTATTCTCGATTTTTCTATAAAAACAAAATTTTTAATGTGCTTTGTTTCAACAAAATCACTTGCAAAAATTATTAAACTAGTATTTGGATTTTTATTTGCCACCAATTGATCTATATATGTTTTATCAAAAATAGTTTTATTTAAATCCACAAGAGCAACTTCTGGAGAATATAATTTTAATTTTCCTATGTCTATTTTTATTTTCTCTTCTTGTGTTAAATCTGAATATGGAATTCAGAGTTTATCAATACCTATATTAATGGATTTTAAAAAATTATATAATTCATTTTTAATAATAACATTCTGAATGATTTCATTGTCTTCAAAGTCATTTGTATATAAAAAAGAAATAGGATGATAAATAACATAAAAATAATTATTTAAAAAAATTACGTTTTTTATTTTTTTAAATATTTCTAATTCCAGTTCATTGCTATTTTCATTTTTTCTTTTTAAGAAAGAAAATAAAAATCTATCAATTTTAGTAATTGCAATAATATTATTAATAATTTCTTGTTCTAATTTAGAATTATTTTGCATTTTTATTTCAATACTATTTGCTAATAAATTTTCATTTTTTTCTTTTTCTCATACATAATTTGCTTTTTTTTCTCACAAAATATTTGTTTTTTTATGTTTTTCTACTTGATCGATTTCTTTAGAACCTTCAATTGTCGCTTTTTTTAAAAAATTTATTTCTTTTTTTAATTCTTTTTTTTCTATTAAAGTGTCTAATAATTTCTTTTCATTTAAGATTTTGATTTTATTTAGTGTAAATTTCTTTTCATGATATTCCTCTATTATTTCTAGTTGATTATCCAATTTAATTGTTTTACCCCTTTTAAAATCAAAAAATAGGTTATTGAAAAATTCAATTTCAAATTCTTTAATAGTGTTATAAAAACCTTTAACAACGCTCGGTTTTACATACTTTAGATGCTTTTTATTATGTTTAAAAATATAAAGTGTTTTTCTTTTGATTCAATAATTAATTTTAGCTTTTACAATCTGTTCTTTGTTTGCAGATTTATATGCTTCTTTTAAATCCTTTTTAGTTTCTTTAATTTTGAGTTTCAATGATTTTATAAGTAAATAATATATTCCATTTTTTAAAAACCCGTTTTTTAAAAATTCATTTCTTTTTTTAAGTTCTGCTTTTAATTGATTAATTTCTTGAAAGTGATTATGAGAAGCGATTTCAAATTCTGAAGAATGTTCAAATGATTCAACTTCTTTTTCAGCAATTTCAAATTCAGTTCTTAAATTTTGTAATTTTCCTTCGTTTTTTCTGTATTTATCTCTATATTTTTCATAAACATTAAATTTTTTAATTTCATAGTAAGTTATATTATTTAAACTTGTATTTAGCATATCTATTCTTTTATCTAAATAATCATTTAACTCACTTAAATTAAAATTATTTTGTTCTAATTTCTGTAAAAATTCTTTATAATTAATTTTTTTAAAAAATTGATCAAAAATTTTAATTTGTGTTTCAAAAAGATCGTATGATATTTTTTCTTCCTCTTCTTTTATGAAAAAATGATATTCGTCACTGACTTCTTTTCAATCTTTACGGAAATCTCTCATTAATTTAAAATCATATTCATTAGTATTAAAAGAATATTTCATTATTTCAAATAATGGTTTATCGAAATAGTGATTTTTATTTTTATTAGAAAAAATTGATAAAACTTTTTCAGGTATTCAAAAATCTTTAAAATTCTTTTTTAAAAAATTCTTTCCTATTTTAATGACGCCTGAATAATTTTTATTTTTAAAAACTAAGAGTTCTTTAAAACAAAAAGGGATTTTCTTATTAGAAGAAAAAATAAGGACATCTTCTCCTTTATTTATTTCTAAATTTAAGTTTTTTAATTTGTCTTCATAAGTAACATCAAGTAAAGAAATTATTTTGTTTGTAAATTCCATATTTTCCTTTAATAATTATTTCTATTTTTGTTTTTTACAATCGGAAGAATTACTAAACTTGTAAGGTAAATAACAAATAAATTGACTCAAATTTTAATAGGTGATACAATAAAATGTGTAATTAGTGCTACTTCAAAAGTTGGAAAAGCACCAGATTGAACATCACCTAAAGCTAATATTGCACTTGATGTTGGTTCTAAAATAACTGAAAAAGCAATAATAGGAACCATTGTAGTAAATCTGTCTTTTTGTTGGAAAAATTTTAAAAATCTTGCTATTGTTATAAAAATTAGCATTGTTCCATTTCCAGATAACATTAAAATTAAAAAACCTACTTTATTTTTTATGTATTTTGATTCTTCTAATAGTTTATCAGGAGCTAAAAACACAATGGTGGAAACAATAGCAGCAACAACTATCATTATAATTCAACAAAAAATTAACATAGAAGTAAATAAAGTATTTTGTTGTGTTTCTTTATTTAATCTATTAATTCTTTTAGAAATTGTTGAAATTTTTTTATTAATTTTTTTTATTTCTTTTTCATTAGAAAGAGAAAGTAGTGATAAAGAAAGATTTTCTATTTTTAAAGCATAAAATTTACTTTTTTCTTTTATATTTTTTTGAATATAATTTTCATTTAATCTTTTTTTAATAAAATCAAAAAATAATCATGAAATTATTCCTGGAATAAATCCAGTAATAGATAAAGCTAAAGTGTAATAAATTGAATAGGTGCTAGGAACAAATTGAAAAGAAATTAAATCTGATAAAAATCCTGTTAATAAACCTACAATTGGTCCAAAAATAAATCCTGTAATTTTAATAGGTAAACCAATTATTGAAAAACGAAAATTAGGTAAAGCTGCAAAAGGAAAAAATCTAATACCCAATAAAAGCATTATTGTAGATATGGACATAAAAACAGCAACAAAGGCTATTGTTTTTGCATTAAATTTTCTCATAAATCTTTCCTTATATATAATTATTTAAATTTTACCACTATTATTTTAAGTTTTTAAAATATATTTTTTATTTTAATAAAAAAGAAACTTAGAAAAGTTTCTCTTAAATTATTTATTGAATTGATTTGATTGTTTCTTTAACAATTCTTACAGAATTAGCGAATTTTGCTTTTTCTTTGTCATTTAAATCTAAATTAACTATTTCTTTTATTCCTTCAGAACCAACAATAGCAGGAACTCCGATTACAACATCAGAAGCACCATATTCGCCATTTAAATACACTCCTAAAGGTAAAACAGCATTAGAATCTTCTTGAATTACTCTAACTATTTGTGCTAAACATGCACCGATACCATAAAAGGTTGCTCTTTTTCTTTCAATAATTTTATATGCTTTTGTATAAACTGGTTTT
Organism: Mycoplasma sp. 613B; assembly: GCF_054343485.1. Taxonomy (NCBI): domain Bacteria; kingdom Bacillati; phylum Mycoplasmatota; class Mollicutes; order Mycoplasmatales; family Mycoplasmataceae; genus Mycoplasma; species Mycoplasma sp. 613B. The sequence continues at coordinate 12,389 of NZ_JBTGVH010000013.1, forward strand.
TCTAATTCTTCTTCATAATTTGAAGCATTTACTCCAGATTTTTCTTCATATTTACTAAAAGGTAACCCTGCTATTTTAAAAGTTGAATAGTTAATTAATGAAGAATCTCCATGTTCACCAATAACAAATGCTTCTATATTGCTTGTTGAAACTCCTGTTTTTTTAGAAAGTAATTGTTTTAATCTTGAAGTATCAAGAATTGTTCCTGAACCAATAACTTTTTTAGGATCAAAACCTGTTTCTTTTAGGTATACATATGTAAGGATATCAACTGGATTTGATGCAATGATTGTAATTCCATTGAATCCACTATCTTTAATTTGTTTTGCAATATCTTTCATAATTAAAGAATTGTCTTTTACCATTTCTAATCTTGTTTCACCAGGTAATTGTGGTCTTCCTGCTGTTATAACAACTATATCAGCATCTTTAGCATCTGAATAATTTGCTGAAAATACTTCATATTTTCTAACAGAAGGAACAATAGCATCTTCTAAATCAAGAACATTTCCATCTCTTGGTCCTTCAAATTTATCAATTATTCCGTATTTTGCAGCTAATCCTTGATTAATAGCAGAATACAAGAAAGAAGCACCAACCGCTCCTGCTCCTACTAAAATAACTTTTGTTGCTTTCATTTATTAAAAATCTCCCTTTTATTAATTTTTATTACATTAAAATTATAAAACATAAAATAAAAAATAGTGTTTTTTTATCATTTTCTTTATTTTTTATTTTTATTTTCTATATATTTTTATTCTTTTGATAAAATAACGAATTTAACTTCTGTATGTATTTAATTAAGTTATAAATTTTATTAATTATTTTCTTATTTTAATTGTAAAGTTTTATCTCTATGAAATTTTAAATACTTTTCATGATTAACAGAAATTTTAATTCCTATTTTATCTTTTAAAGTATTTTTAAAAAAAGAACTTTCACTTTTTAGAAATTTATTTTCTTTTGTTAAAACATTTCCATCAATATCAAAAGAAATTAAAAATTTATCAAATAATTTATCATGATTTGCACAAAAAATAAATCCATTATAATAATCACAAATTTGTTCTCTTTTGCCTTTAATGTCTATTTTTTCTTTTAAAATTTCATTAATTGGTTTTATATGGGAAGCAATTAACAACTCTGGAATATCTATATCGCAATTTTGAAAAGCACATTTTTCGGGATAAACATTAAATAAATATTGTCTAAAAAGTCTTCTATACTTATTTTCATTTTCCGGGTTTTTAAATTTGTTCCTATTTATTGTTTTTAATTTTAATTCTCTCTCTATATCCTTTTTGTAAAAATCTAAATATATTTGTGGAATTTCATTTAAAAAGAAATCAAGTATTTTAGAATTATGAATAATATAAACATTATTTCTATAATTTAATTTATAAATTTCTTTACTTTCTTGTTCGTTTATACAATTAAGAATTTCTTCATTAGTTACTCATCTTGAACTTGAAGTTCCCGATTCCATTGATTTGCTTTTTATAAATTCTTCTGGATTTATTATAAAAAAATTGTATTAGAATAGTCTAGTTCTTTTACGTTTGAAAAAGGAATGTAAACATTTATAATCAAACACTTTTCTCTTAGTTTAATTAACTCCCTAAATTTTTTATTGTTTGTAATCGCTATTTTTTTAGCATTATTTCTTCCGCCATTATCTGTGTGTTCAATAAAAATATTATATTTTTTATTGTTCAAGTTTAAAGAAAAAATTTCTTTTGATTCAAAAAGTTTTTCATATTTAACAACATTATTATTTTTTGACAAAAATTTAACAAGAATTTTCATAAACTTTTCTTTATCCTTGTTATTCTTTCCTTCTAATGGATGTATTGTTTCTAAGTTTTCAATTTTATTTCCAACAATATGATTGTATTTTAGCATTATTTATACTCCAATAATTTTTCAATAACTAAAGCAACTACAAAAATATTAACTGAATTTCCTAATTGTTTATATGCATAATGATCTTTGTGATTTTCACTTAATTCATTATGCAAAATAAAGTTTTTTGGGAAGGTTTGAAGATTTGCTGCTTCCCCTTGGAGTAATGTATCTTCATTTGTTTTTTTCTTTATCAAAAAGAATTGATGTTTGCACGATAGCAACTAAAGTAGGGAAAATTTCTGCTTTTTTGCATCTTATTCCAGATTGTCTCATTTGAATAAATGTATTTTGAATATTTCTAACTTCTTTTCCCGCTTGCCATTCAAATTTCTTATCTCTTAATTTTCAAGATGAAACATTGTATTTTTCCATCCATTTTTTTATGAAAATATAATTTTCTTCAAAAAATTCTCTCATATTTTCTAAATATTTTTTTCTTCAAGGTACTAAACCTTTTAACTCATAATTTTGATCAAATTCATCTAATCAGATTACCGGTAAAGTTCTTGTTTCTGGAAATTTTACTTCCCTAACAAATTCATCTCACGCATTTAAAATCTTAAGCAAATATTCATCTTGTAAAAAATATTTTTCATCAACATTTTTTTCTAAAATATTAATAAATTCGTTTGTTTTTTTTGAGTCGAAAGAAAAAATAAAATCTTTTTGTTCTATTTTATTTTCTTGTTTTTCTTTTAATATACCAGGAATAAAAACTCTTTCTCTGTTTTGTGGAATTCCAAAATTATGTGGAGACAAAATCAAGGGATTTTCAGGTATTAAATAATTTAATTCCTCTTCTAATACTTTTTTTATTATAGTTCAAGTTCTACCTTTATCATGTTTTACCAAATGTTTCACATTTTCGAGAAGAATATACTTAGGTTTTTTTGCTTTTAAAATTTTTACTATATCAAAAAATAGAGTTCCTCTTATTTCATCTTCAAAACCTTTTTTGTTTCCTGCATTTGAAAATGTTTGACAAGGAAAACCTGCAAATAAAATATCATGTTCTGGAACTTGTGAACAATCTTCATCCAATAAACGAATATCTATAATTTCTTCTTTACTCTTTTTAAAATTATGTGAATAAACCTTTATTGCTTCTTTATCAATTTCACTACTAAAAACACATTCAATTTCAAAATTTTTATTTTTCGCTACTTTTTCAATAGCTTTATAAAAACCGCCGATTCCAGCAAACAAATCTATAAATTTATATTTCATTATTACTTATTTCTTTATTTTTCCTTTCTAACAAATCAAGGCACACTATATTCAAAAGGTTTTTGTGCATTTAATTTTAATATTTGCGCAGCTAACGATCTCTTATTAGTTAATGATAATGGATCTTCGTTATTTCAATTAATTCCAAAATAACTATGTGTAATTGTTTCATAGTTTCAAGATTGTAAAAATGTTAAAGATGCTCCTGAATTTATAGTTGAAATATAACTGTTATTTTCTCCTAAAATTCCTGTACCTGAATTTCCATTATTAAAGAAAGTAGGAGTATATCCTTGTTGTCTAGATAACCCAACATTTCCTGAAGAGCTACCTGCTCTGTTAATTAGATAACCTGATTGTTTTCCATATGGAAAACCATTCATTGCAAAGTTTTTAAGATTTGCTCCAAAGAAAATCGCTCCTTCTACACCTGTATAATCTAAATTAGTATTTGGTAAAGTAAATCAGTTTTTAAAATATGCAACCATATCCATTTTACCTTCTAATTGTGCTTCTTTAATAAGTTCAAAAGCATCTACAACAAATACAGTCATATCAACAAAATTACCTGCTGTGTTGTTATTTCCGTTTTTATCATATTGATTTAATCCAGTTCATATAATACCAGAGGTTGCTTTAGAAATTCTATTAGATCCTGATCAATAAGAATATCCTGGTTCTACATTATTATCAAAGTTATTAGATGATTTAACAATATATTTATTAGTAACTTCTGTTGGTAAATTATTGTCATCAAAGACATATTTTTTTCCAGCTTCTACGTGGTTGTTTGTAATAATGTAAAATTTACCATCATTAGGATCGCTACTTACTTTTGCAAACATTGTTGCAGAACCAAAACCATAAGCAATTGCTCTTGATCTTACGTTATTAACTAAAGGAATATCCTTTCAGTCTTTGTGAAGAAATTCATTATCTTGTTTATATCCGTTATGTAATTCATAACTAACATTTTGATTTGGATTGTATTCATTACTTAAAATTACTTCTTGTGGTGTAAAGAAAGTAATGGGTTGATTTTCTTGATTATAATCTAGATTTTTATAACTAAATAGATTAGTTTTTTGACCAAAATCTTCATGTTCAATTGCATTAGTATAATTTAGCAAAATAGAAGCACCAGCAGTATTTATTAAAAATGCTTTATTTTTATTAAATTTATCAAATTTAGTTTCATCTAGTGTTTCTTTAAAAGTAATTGCTTCTTTGTATGGATTTCCTACAAGAAGTTTATAGTTTTTATCTTCCAATTCCACTGTGAATTTTATTCCTTCATTTTGCTGATATTTAGCTTTAATAACAAAATAAAATCTTGGATGTTCTCCTCCATTTAACTTGTTGATTATAATGGTTTGTTGCCTAAAAGAAATTTCTTTACCAAGTATTAGATCTTCAAAATTAAACTCAAAGTTGTATCCTTTGTCCAAAGAAGAAATATTTGTTAGTCTTTGATCATTTTGAACCAAAGTATTTCCAAATAAGTGAAATTTAATTTTTCTATTTGTAGAATTGTTGCTTAAAAAGGTTTTTTCTATATATTTGTTTTTTAATGTTCAACTTGCAACTTCTGTTTGATTATCAAAAGATCATAATAAATCTTTTTGATAAGGTTCAACTTCTCTTTCTCTTGTTATTTCTGAAGAAGATTCAAAAACAGTTTTTAACTCTTTTTTAGCAAAAGTTAATTCCTCTTTTGAATTAACCGATGAAGCAAAACCTTTAATTTTATATCATACATTTCCTTTAATAATGCTGTTGTTATTTTTAGGATTTGTATATTGTAACTTAACATAAATAGAGTTATTATCTATGTTTTTAGCTTCAGCAATTGAAATATTGCTTGTATTAATTTTGAAATTGTTATAATTGATTTCACTTGTTTTTAAAGATACATAATTTGAAAGATCGTTTGAGTGATTGTTTACTTTATTTTTGAAATCATTTGCACTAATTTGCTGTATATTTCCTGTATTTATGTTTAAATCGCTATATTTAATACTGTTTAAAATTATTTCTGGATACAAGTTTTCTTTATAGTCATTTGTTAAATTAACTAAAGTAATATCCTGATTATTTGTATAACGTTTTTCAGTATTTTCTTTATTTATAAAACCTAATTTAAATGTTAAACTTCCTTCATTTGTGCTTCTAACATCGTAAAAGTATATAAAGTATTTATTGTAAATATTAACTAAATTTAAATTATTTTCTGAATCATTTGAGTTTTTAATTGATGTTTGAGAAGTAAAAAAACCATTTACAGATGAATTTTTATTTGAAACATCTGCATCATCTTTATTTGCACTTCCTGTGTTTGATAAATTACTAAAATTCTTGTCATTAGAATTAGAACTATCTGAATTTGTGTTTTTAAATTTTAATAAGAAATTGAGTGCTTCAAAAGCTTTTTGTTCTATTATGTCTTTAGGATCTAAAACTCTAAATTGAAGATTTTGTGATTTATCAATCACTCCATCAACTCTTCTGTAATCAAAATTTGAACTATTAATTTGATTAATAATTGTTTTATCATTTTCATCAATTATTTCTTTATTAGTAAAATCATTTTGTGTAAATCATTCATTTTCATTTATTGGTTTAATATCTCTAAAACTTAAAGGTTTAAAGAAATTAATTGTTTTTAAATGAGAATTAATAAATGCTGTAGTATTTAATTTTGGTAAAGGTGCTTCTATTCCATTTTTTTTATATCATAGAAAAACTTTAGCTTGACCACCATTAGTATTTCCTGTGTTATTAACTATATCCTTAACTTCTTTAACAAAAATTTCATATTTGCCTATTTTTGGCATTTTATACGATGTTTCTAATGCTTCTTTAGCATCTTTAGCATTAAACATTGTGTGATTTATATTTGGATTTTTAAATTCTATATTACTTCAAAATAGATTAGCAGAAGGAGTTGAAGTAGTTTTTCCATTAGTTGTAACTTTATTAGCTTCAGTTACAATTTCAAGAATTTTTGCTTCATCTCTTAGATCTTTATCGCTAGCATCAGATTTTGAATTATTTAAATAATAATTAAAGGTAGTTGATTCTTCACCTTTAGTAACTTTTATTTTAAAAGTAGCAAAGAGTGAATCACCATTTACTTCATATCTCAAATCATTGCTGTAATTTATTATTTCAACTTTTACACCTTCTGGTTTTTGTATATCAAACAATAAATTCTCTTTATAAATTTTATCAAATACTTTATTAATTTCTTCTTGAGTTAAAGCATTAGCAGAAGCATTTGTTGGATTAGTTAAAGAATTTAAAGCGGTTTCTATTTTTTTATTTGAATATTCAGGAAAAGTTTTTAAAACTTCAGAAAATAAATCATTTTTTAATCACATATTAAAAAAATTTATTTGTTTAATGTTGGCATAATAATTTTTAATGTCTTCTGAATTAGAAAAATCATAATAATTTTGAACTTCTCTATAAAATTTAGAATTGGTAAATATTTCTTTTGGAGTTATTGAAATATTTTTCAACAAGTCACTTTTTAATTGTACAGAATTTTCTGTTTGTAAAGGAATTTCCTTTATTTTAGTATCATTTACATAAAAACCAATGTTTAAAGTTATCTTATTATCGGTTATAAAAATATTATCTGTTTCTTCAATTTTATATTTAAAAAAATTATTTATTATTTTTTGTTTGGAAACAAAAATATCCTTTATTTTTTCAAAATTATTTATTAAATCAGATTTATATAAATCTAAAAATTGATCATAACTAAAATTAAAAATCTCATCTAAATTACTAATTTTAATTGTATTAATTTTAGAATTTAAATCATTACTAAAAGTAATTGTTTTAGTAACTTTTGCAAATTTAGTAGAATCAGTAGTACTTTTTGCAAGATAAACTAAATTTAAATTATTAACATTAGTAGAATCTATTTTTACTTCTTCTAAAGTTAAATTCACATTTTCTATATCGTTATGTGATAAATAAATATTTTGATTTTCTTTATTGATAGATGCACTATATAAGAATTTTTTTAAATCATAAACTTCTATGTTTGGATTAAAATTGATTTCCAGTTTTCTTTCTACATCTTCTTTAAAAGTTTTATCTTCTTTTATAGGTTCTAGATTTTGTTCATCTGAACCATTTAGTTTCTTCTCTGAATCTTTTAAATTAACTAAAGTAGAATTTATTTTATTTAAAAAATCTAGTGTTTTAATTTGTTCAACATCAGAAACTAGCTTGCTGTCTTTTAAAAATTTTTCTGTTTGTAATAAAAATTTATCAAACTCTCCTTTATTATTGGCTTCTGTATATTTCTTTGTTTCTTTAACTGTTTGAGCATTTGAAATAGTGCTTATTATTTTACTAACAATAGAATTATATTGTAAAGAAAGATCTAAAATATTATTAATTTCTTCTTTTGAATTTAATGAATTTATAAAACTAGCCAAACCATTTTTAGTTTCGTCATTTAAGTTAGAATAATTTTCAATTTTTGATTTACTAGATTTTTTGTAATCTTCTAGATTTTCTTCTGTATTTGCATTTGAATGAGTTTTTTTGTTTCTAGTTAAAGCGTAAGTTGTACCAATAACTGCAGAACCTACACCAACAACACCAGTTAGCAATAACAATGCTAACAATAATTTTTTCTTTTTTTTATTCATTTATCTTTTACTTCTTTCAATTATTTTTTAAGTTTTTCTTCAATTGTTTTAATTGTTAATTCATTAGCTTTTTGAGGATTTGCCTGACCTTTAGTTTGTTTCATTATTTGTCCTAAAAAGAATTTAATAACTCTTTCTGGTCTATTTTCATAATCATTTAATAATTGTTCATTTTCTAAGATTAAATTATTTAAAATTTTTTGAATTAAATCATTATTTTCTATTTGAACCAAATTGTATTTTTTAATAATTTCATCAATACTTAAATTTTCTTTTTCCTTATATAAAACTATTTCTTTTGCTTGTTTTGATGAAATAGAATTATTTTTTTCTAAAGTTAAAATTTCAACTATATTATTTGGGGTTATATTTAACGAATCAGTGCTTTTTTCCTTTATAATTGGAACAATTTCAGAAAAAAAGAATTTAGCTAACTTATCCTTATTGTCAAAATTTATTTTATTAAAGAATTGTAATCAATCAAAATTATTTAATAACTGTTCTACGTAAATATTAGAAACTGATTGGTTTAATAATTCTTCTTCCCATTCTCAATGTAGCTTATCTAATTTAATTGAATCAATAAATTCTTCTTTTAATTGAATAACAGGAATATTTGGTTCAGGATAATATCTATAATCAACTGCTCCAGTTTTTTCTCTCATTACTATATTTTGTTGTAAAACATCATCAAAACGTTTGGTTTGTTGAATTATTTTTTCGTTATTATTTAATTTTAAAGTTTGAACTTCAATTTCTAAATCTATTGCTTTTTTCACATTAGAAATGGAATTAATATTTTTAATTTCTACTTTAGTACCAAAACCTTCTCCCGGTTTGTTTAAAGATAAATTAATATCTGCTCTTAGTGAACCTTCTTCTAATTTTGCATCTGATATTCCTAAAAATTTTGCTATTTTAGCAATTGTTTCTATATATTTTGCAGCTTGATTGGAATTTTTGATAACAGGGTGTGTAACAATTTCTATTAGCGGAATACCTGCTCTATTATAATCTAAAAAAGTTCCTTGTTCAGTGTGTAATTGTTTTGCCGTATCTTCTTCCAAATGTATTCTTTCTATTGAAATTTCATTAACTTCATTATTAATTTTAAAAGAAACTTTTCCATTCTTTCCTATAGGTCTAAATTGTTGTGTGATTTGAAAACCTTTTGGTAAATCAGGATAAAAATAATTTTTTCTATCAAAATGTAATTCATTATCAATATTCATTTTTAATGCTTTTGCTAATTTTATAGCTTTTATAACAGCTTCTTTATTTAATAAAGGCAATGTTCCAGGATAAGCTAAATCAACTAGACTAATATTTTTATTATTTTCTTCATTAAATGAATTTTTAGCTGCTGAAAACATTTTAGTTTTAGTGTTTAATTCCAAATGTATTTCAATACCTATAACCACTTCATAATTATTCATTAGTTTTCTCCTTTAATTTTTCTTCAATTCAAAGTGCATAACTCAATAATTTTTCATCATTTTGCATTTTAGAATCTATTGCTAGATTAAAAGGCAATTTATTATTTTTGTCCACACCTAATTTCATTGTTATAGATGGAGAACCAGCTAAATTAGAACCTGTTAAAATATAATCCATATAACTTCTTTTTTCTGCGTTTTCAAAATAAGGAGCAACATCAGGTGCTGCTGGATAAATAACTATGTCATATTTATCATATAATTCATCTAAATAATTTTTTATCAATCTTCTAATTTTTTGTGCCTTTAGAAATAATTCGTCTTGATTTTCTTTTTCAAGGAAATAAGAACCTAATATTAATCTTCTTTGTACCATTTTTCCAAAACCTTTTGAACGGGTATTAGTCATTATTTCACTTCAGTCTTTACCGTTTTCTCTTTGCCCAAATGCTATTCCATTTAAATTAGCTAAATTAGAACTTGCCTCAGAATAGGAAATAATGTCATATACTGGTTTAATTGCTTTTAATAAATCAGCATTAGGTTCAATGGATTCTGTTTCCACAAATGCGGAAATTTCCTTTATAAAAGAAAAATATTTTTCATAAACAGATTCGCTTAGCAAATTTTTAGGAATGTTAAAATATCCAATTTTATCTGGTTTTGTTTTTATAACATTATTAATTAAAATGTTTTCGGAAGTCATATCATTATAATCTTTTCCATAAGCAACTTTAGCAACTTCTATAACATCATTAACATTATGAGCAAATCATGAAACTGTATCTAAAGAGGAAGCATATGCAAACATACCAAATCTTGAAACTACTCCATAACTTGGTTTAAATCCTACTTTTCCTATATATGATGCAGGAAGTCTTACAGAATCTCCTGTATCTGAAGCTAAAGCAAAGGAAACGTTATTTGTCAATGTAGCTGCAGAACCGGAAGAAGAACCACCTATTTTTCTTTTGTTATCTAAAGGGTGAGAAATAATTCCTCAATAAGAATAAATACCTTCTCCACCAAGAGCTAACTCATCATTATGAACCTTTGCTACAGGTATTGCTCCATTATCAAGTAATTTTTGCACAACAGTAGCATTATAAGAAGGGTAAAAATTTTCAAGTAATCTAGAAGACGCTTGTGTTTTAGCTGTTTTTGTAGCAAAAACATCTTTAATAGTAAAAACACAACCGCTAAGTGCTTTGTTTTCTATAATTTCTTGTTCTGGAAAAAGAAAAGAAACTGCATTATTTGTGTCTTTATGTAACTCTTTGTGAGCTAGTAAAAAATTTCCTTTATTTTTTATCATTTATAACCCTTTCTAATTGCACAAAATTTTTGTTTTTTGCAGGTGCGTTTTTTAATAAAATCCCTTTATTTTCTGTATATTCAAGCACTTCATCTTCTCTAACTAAACTAAAATCTTTAATTTTTGTTAATCTAACTAGTGGTTTAACATTACCAACATCTATCTGTTTAAATTCGTTTAACATTTTATAAATTTCATCAAATTCTTTTTCTAATGATAAAATAACTTCATCATTTGGAATAAGTTTTAATATTTTAGCTAATTCAATTATTTCTTCTCTTTTCATTTTTCTCCTTACTATCATTTTGGATAACTTATAAATTCTTTATCATTTAAATAAGATAAATCTCCACTTAAATCTTTAAATTTGATTCTATGTGAATGTAAAAAAACTCTAAAATTTTTTTTACCACCATACTTTGTATCGCCATAAATCGGAAAACCTAAATGTGATAAAGTCACTCTAATTTGATGTTTTTTTCCTGTTATTAATCTTGCATATTTTTTAGAATTTTCACTAAAAAATTCTGTTATAGCTAATATATTTGAGTTTTTTACTACTTTCATTTTTTGCTTAGTTTCATCTTTTTCAAGAAAAAGTGAAGAAGTGAATTTATTGTCTATTTTTATATCAGATTTAAAGATATAAATTTTTTCAAATTTCTTTTGTTTTTCTTTTAATTCGACAAGTGCTTTATAATTTTTTGCATATATTACTATTCCTGAAGTTTTTTTATCTATTCTACCTATGTGAGATGGAATAAAAGAATCTTTTTGTTTAAAATTTAAATACTTTAAAATTTGTAAATCTAAACAATTATCTTCACTATGAATAGCTATATTTTCTTCTTTATTTACTATTAAAATATTTTTGTCTTCAAATATTATAGAAAAGTTTTTTTCTTTACTGTTATTTGTGGTTGTAAATTCTTGATTTATTTTTTCTTCATTTAGTCCATAAACTTGGATTTCATCATTAACCCTAATAATATATTTTTTATCATTGCTTCTTTTGCCATTAATTTTTATATCTTTTAAGCGAAAAAGTTTTTCTATTTTAGATAAAGGAACCTTGTTAAAATATTTAATTATAAATTTATATAATGTTCTACCTTCATCATTTAACGTTGCTTTTATTATTCTCATAATTGAATTTTACTTTAAATTTATTTTTTATTTTATAAAAAATTAATTTTCTTCTATTCTAGATAAAATAAACAAAGGAGCGGTTTCTGCTCTTAATATTCTTTTTCCTAAACTTATTGCTTTAAAGTTGTTTTTTAAAGCTAAATCCACTTCTTGTTGACTAAAACCGCCTTCTGGACCTATTAAAAATAAAGAATTTTGAGGAAAAAGAATATTTTTATCAGAAGTTTCAACTTTTTCATATGCTATATATTTATTTTTTATATTTAAGTTTAAAATTTCTTTAAAGTTAATGGGATAATGTATTTTCATAACTTTATTTCGGAAACTTTGTTGCGTGGAACTTTTGGCAATTTCTTGTCATCTTTCAATTTTTTTGTCAATGTCGTTGCCTAATTTTTGCTCAACATTTTCACTAAAAATTGGATAAAAATCACTTGCACCTAGTTCTGTAGCCTTTTGAATTAATCACTCAAAACGCTTGATATTAATTATTGCACTTGCTATGATAACAGGTTCATTAAATTCGTGATTTTCTTTAAGTTCTTGCTCAATTATCGCTAAATCACCTTCTAAATGACAAATATAGAATTTTTCTTCATATATACAAATTATTTTTTCGTTTTTTATTCTAGCTACCTTTATGTGATGGAGAGTTTCATTGGATAATATAAAATAATTATTTTCTTTTTTTTGTGCAAAAAATCTCATCATAATTTACTCCTATTTTTGTTAAATTAGTTTATAATATTATAGAAAAGCCATCATAGCTCAGTAGGTAGAGCACATCCATGGTAAGGATGGGGTCGCAGGTTCGATTCCTGTTGTTGGCACCATATCAAATAGACCATAAAAATCTCTTCTTAAAATAAAGAAGAGATTTTTTTATTTTTCACTTGGTATTATGTGAATATGAGTATGAAAAACTTCTTGACCTGCTTCTTTTTCGTTGTTTACAAGTAGTTTAAAACCTTTTACATTTAATTTTTGAGTTTGTTCAATTGCAAGTTCTTTTGCCTTTACAATTAAATATTCTAAGTCACTATTTTCAATAGAAAATAAATTTCTAGAATAAATTTTAGGAACTACTAAAAAATGTCCTTTTGTAACTGGTTTTATATCAAGAAAAGCTATAACTCTTTCATCTTCATAAATGATATTTGCTGGTATTTCTCTATTTATAATTTTTAAAAATAATTGTTCCATTTTACATCTCTATTTTTTAGTTGTATTTTTATTATTTGATTCTGGGTCTAAAATTGAATCTTTATATTCAATTTTGTAACCAGCATCTTCATAGAATTTTTTAATCTCTTCATATAGAGTGTTTTTGTCTGCTAAATATAATGAAAATGCCAATATTTCCTTTTGTTCTACTGTATTTCAAGGTGTGTGATCTAAAGAGAAATAAGTTTTATATGTTGTTACATTGTCTTTTGTTGTTGCTTTGTTTTCATCAAATAAAGGCACAATTTTATTTACATAAGAAGCTGATATTTTGGTTAAATCACTACTTATAGCTTTTACAGAAGAAGGATAATCACTAAGTACTCTACCTGCATCAGAAATATTAGGAGAGTAAGAAGGTGTGCTTGAATCTCAAGTTACATCTACTGCATAAGTTCTTACAGAAGGGTGTTGTTGGTCTTTGTTTGCAGTCAATACCATCTTGATAATTACTGTTGCTCTTTTTTGGATGCTATCTGATTCAAAAGGCATAATTTTTTCAACAGTATAAGTAACATCACTATGTTCTGCTGCTTTAACAACTTCAATATCTTCTTTAGTTAATTGATATTTTGTTTTTGTCTTGTCAAAAGAGTCTTTTAGTTTGATAGGTAATTCTTTTTTACCTTTTCAACTTTCTGCAGCTGCTAAATCATTTTTAGAATATATAATTCTAGAATTTTCATCCACAAATCCGCTCTTTATATTTGTCTCTCTTTTCAAAGTATAAACATCATAATTAAAACTTCCTTTAGGGTTAGAACCTTGATTGTAGAGAATTCCTTGATATGATAATAATTGTTTTAAATCAATATCATCATTCACATTTAATAACTCAAAATCCTGTATTTTATTGGTGTTTTTGGAATTTTTAAATCTTTCATCTACTAAAGAGTTAAAAGAATTTTCATCTTTAATTTCTAATAAATTATAAGTGGCTAAGTCATCTGAATCAGTAGACTCATATTTTCAAATTTGAGCAGGTTGTTTTTCTAATAAAAGTGTTTTTAAAAAGAAATCTTTGGTTTCTGGATTAGTATTTTGATATGCTAATCTTTGATTATAATTTGTGTTTTTTTCCGCTGAATTTGTTTTATATTTATTGGATTCAATAATATCTTTAGATTCAGAACTAGTTAAGAATTTAAAAACTAAAACCATTTTTAAAATATTGTTTTTTAAATCTGAATTATTGTTGTTAAATAAAATTTCAAATCCTTTTTCTGTAAATAATTTATTTGGTCCTACCTCTGTATATAATTCTTTTAATTCTTCTGTAGTTAAAAAATTATTAGAATTTAAATCATTTATAAATTTTACTGTAAAGGTGCTGTCTTTTTTCAACTCTTGTTTTTGGTAAAAATTAAATGCTTTTTTAACTAATGCATAAAATTCGCTATTTTTGTTTTTAAATTCTTGATCTAAGTTTTGATTTTTAAATCATTTATCAGTTAAAATGGTTTCGATATATTTGGTTTCAATAAATCTTTTAACTACTTCTTTTTTTAATTTCTCATCTTGAATTATTTTTTCTGAACTTTCTACTTCAACAGGAGAACAAGAAACAACAGATAACGGAATAATTCCCGCTATAACACTTGTTAATAATGAATATTTAATTTTTTTCATTTCATTCTCCTTTATTTATTTTTAATAATTCCAAAATGTTTTTGTAAAGCATCATAAATAGTGTCTACATCTGATTTTTCTGTTTTTCCTGTAATTGTTCAGTAGTTTTTAGTGTTGTCAAAATTAAAATCAGCATTTAAATTGTATTTTTTAATTTCTGTTAAATAAGTTTCAATTTTAGTATTTATTTTTAAAATTAAATCATTAGAATAAGAAATTATTTTATTATCAATATTTTTTTCTAAAGACTTAATATAATTGGTTTTTTCTTCTTCAGACTTATTACTTTTTACATCTGTCAATAATTTAGTTTTAAATTTTTCATCAGATATTGTGTCTTTTAAAACAAAACTTTCGTTTTTTAATTCATTAAATAAGTCATTTATTTTAAGTCTGTTAGTTATTGAAGAGTTAATTTGATTATTAGCATTTAATTGTAATTCTTTTTTAAGAATTTCTTGTAATTTATCAAAAGTGTTTATTGAATTTTTTAAAATAATATTCAATCCTTTACTTGAATAAATAATTGAACTGTTTTCAGTTAATTTATAAATTGTGTGAATTCTATAACTTGAATCGGTAGTTTCTCCAAAAGTTTCTTTAAAAGCTTCACCAGCTTTTTTAAGTTCTCCATCGCTTAGTTTATCAATAAAATCTGCTATTTTTTTATTTAGTTCATTAATTTCAGTTAATTTTTTATTAGTTAAAGTTGAAGCATCTGGAAGTAAATTTTCATGTCCATTTGCAAATAACTTTTCTTTAATTTTACTAAATAAAGTAGTGGATAAAATATGTGTTGCTTCTTTTGCACTAAATACATTATCTAAAAATGTAATGCCATAAGAAGAATCTTCACTATCAAAAATTTGACTTAAATTTCTTAAAGGTAATTGTCCTAAATTTTGTGCATTTGTTTTATTAACTGATGAATTAATTGTGTTAAGTAAAATTCTATCAGTAGATTTTTGATTCTCATCTGAAGTAGCAGTATTTCCTTTGAAGTTTTCAATTAAACTTAGTGTAGTTTTTACTTCTTGTGTGGTTAAATCATTAGAATTTATTTGGGTTACTGAATATCTTAATAATTCTTTTAAATCAGCTTTAGCAATTGTTCATGCATCTTGTGCATTTGAAGAATTTTGATTAGCATGAATAACTAATTGAGAAACATCAAAGAATGAAAATTTATCTTTTAATAAAGCATTATTGTTAAAATAAAATTTATTAATTACATTATTTGCATTCATATACTCTTTAACATAAGAATTTGTTAAAAATGCAGAAACTTTATATTCATCTTTAATTTTTTCTTTTTCAGATTCTGTTTTAGATTTATCACTTTCTCTTTCGATATTTGGAATAAATCCATTTACAACGTTTGAACCTTTGTCAGCATCATCTTCTAAAATGATAATATCTTTAAATAATCTATCACCTTTTTTATAAACAATATTTCCATTTTTATCTTTAATATCTTCACTTAATACTCTATTTTTAACATCTTTATATAAGTATGTTGTTGAAAACTCTGGAGTAAATCTTGCAAAAGCTTTTTTTTCTGCTTCTTTATATGTTAAATATTCAACTGCTTTATCAAAATTGACTGCTCCACCAAATTTTGGATCTGTAGAAATATATTTATTAAATTCAGATTCTCAATTTTGGAAACCATAAGTTCTTTGATATCTTCTTCTTTCGTCTTCAAGGAATTTTTGTTGTGATTGTTTTAAATCATCATAGCTTTTAAAATTAGGATTAAATCTATCGTTTGCACTTGTTTTACCTGCTACATAAGATTTATCTCATGCTTTTTTGAATAATTGAGAAGCCTCATATTCTTCTTCATAAAGATAATTAATTAAAACTTTTTGTGCTTCATCAAATTGTTCTTTATTAATAACTGAATCTGTTTGGGTTGCGTTGATAATATCTTGAAGATTTAAGTTTTTAGGACCGTTTGGTGTAGATATACTTACTAAAATATCTGAATCTGCTCTAGCTGCAATTTTTGTAGGTTGTGCATTAGTGATACCTAAAGGAATTCCTATAGCTAATCCAGAAACTACCAAAGCAGCTGATGCAAATAAAACTCCATTAAGGATTTTTCTTTTTTTAATTTGTTCTGGTGTTCTTTCTTTTTTTTGTTTTTTCTCGCTTTTGGAATTTAATCTTGCAAGTTTTTTAGAAAGTTTTTCTTTTGACATATTTACCTCTTTAGTTTGCTATTTAATTTATATTAATTAAATTAATATAAAAATTTTACCAAATTTTAATGTAATATAAATTAAAAATAAAAAAATAAAAAATTTTTCATTTTTTTGCTTTTTATAATTATAATAATTAATACACACGCAAAGGAGTATGAATGATGTACAAAAAATTTTCTGAAGGAATGATTGAAGTTATTACCGGTCCTATGTTTTCTGGAAAAAGCGAAGAATTGTTAAAAAGGATTAGAATTTTAGAATATGCAAATATTAAAACTTTAGTAGTTAAACCACACTTTGATAATAGGTTTGCAGAAGATGAAATAATTTCTAGATCAGGAGCAAAAATATCAACTTTTAATGCTTCTACAGCCGAAGAAATAAAAGAGTTATTTAATAAAAAAAATTATAAAGCAATCGCTATTGACGAAGTTCACTTTTTTGGTAAAGATGTTCTTAATTTACTTAGTGATTTAGCTGATGATGGTGTAAGAGTAATAGTAAGCGGTTTGGATATGGATTATTTAAGAAGACCTTTTAGTATTGTTCCAGCATTACTTTCAATGGCTGAAAATGTTACAAAATTGCAGGCAGTATGTGTAAAGTGTAAAAATGCAGCATCTACAAGTTTTAGAAAAATTAATAGTAAAAATGTAAAACTTTTAGGGGACACTGAAGAATATGAAGCAAGATGCAGATCTTGTCATATAAAAGGCGAATTTGGAAAAATTAAAGATAAAAACGAAGACAAAAGTGAAGAAAAATAACCGGAAGTGTAATAAATTTTGTGTAAAAATTTCTCAAT
>NZ_JBTGVH010000014.1:0-26721 GCF_054343485.1 Mycoplasma sp. 613B
TATCATTAAATTAACACATATTTATAAAAAGTGACATTTTATATCTGTAATTACACTTTTTTCGACTTTTTAATATATGAAAAATTAAATATTTTTTTGTATTTTTAAAATAAAAAAGAAAAATGCTATAAAATAATAATATGAATTATGATGCTAGTAGTTTAAAAGTCTTGAAAGGACTTGAAGGTGTTAGAAAACGTCCAGGAATGTACATTGGTTCTACTGATGTTAATGGTTTACACCATTTAGTTTGAGAAATTGTTGATAATGCAGTTGATGAATGTTTAGCAAGTTTTGCTAAAAAAATAGAAGTAACTTTGAAAACAGATGGTTCTATTGTTGTTGAAGATGATGGAAGAGGAATTCCTGTTGATAAACATGAAAGTGGTTTAACAGGAGTAGAACTTGTTTTTAGTGAATTACACGCAGGAGGTAAATTTTCAGAAGGAGCATATAAAACATCTGGTGGTTTACATGGTGTTGGTTCTTCTGTTGTTAATGCACTTTCTAAATGATTAAATGTTTCTGTTTACAAAGAAGGGAAAGAGTACTATACAGAATTTCATAATGGTGGTTTTATAAAAACAAAAACCAAAATTACAGGAAAAACCAATAAAAAAGGAACGAAAGTTCACTTTTTTCCTGATTATGAAATTTTTAAAAAATCCAAATTTTCTTTTGAAACAATTAGCGAAAGATTAAGGGAGTCATCTTTTTTATTAAAAGGTATTACAATCAAAATTGTAGATGAAAACACAAATGAAAGTGAAACCTTTAAACACGAAAACGGAATTAAAGCTTTTGTTGAATTTATTAATGACTCAAAAGTTGCTATTAATAAAGAAATAGCAACTTTTAGTGATAGTAAAAATAAAATAGAAGTAGAGTTTGGATTTCAATATACAGATAGTTACTCTGAATCTATAATTTCGTTTGTAAATAATGTTAAAACCAAAGATGGTGGAACACATGAAATAGCAGCAAAAACTGCATTTACAAAGGTTTTTAATGATTATGCACAGGAAAAAAACCTTTTAAAAGGAAAAATTACATCTTTTGATGGTAGTGATATAAGAGAAGGTTTAACTTTAATTTTATCTTTAAAAGTTCCTGAATCAATTCTTGAATTTGTAGGGCAAACTAAAGATAAACTGGGAACTCCTGAAGCTAAAACAATAGTAGAAGAAGTTGTATCACGTGAATTAAAATTTTGAATCAATGAAAATAAAGAAGAAACTCAAAAAATTATAGAAAAGATTAAAAAATCTTTTGAAGCAAGAAATGCAGCAAGATTAGCAAGAGCAGAAATAAGAAAAACTAAAGATGCTTTAAGTGAAAAGAAAATTTTGTCAGGTAAATTAACTCCTGCACAAAGTAAAAAACCGGAAGAAAAGGAAATTTTTCTTGTTGAGGGTGACTCTGCTGGTGGAAGTGCTAAATTAGGAAGAGATAAAAAAACTCAAGCTATTTTACCACTAAAAGGTAAGGTAATAAATGCAGAAAAATCTAAATTATTAGATATTTTAAAAAATGAAGAAATTGCCACTATTATTAACACAATTGGTGCTGGTGTTGGAAGTGAATTTAACATAAAAAACGCCCAATATGGAAAAATTATAATAATGACAGATGCTGATACAGATGGTGCACATATTCAAATTTTATTATTAACTTTTTTATTTAGATATATGAAACCATTAATTGAATATGGAATGGTTTATATAGCCCAACCACCTTTATATAAAATAACAAGAAAACCTAAAAATCAAGTAGTTTATGCTTGAAGCGATGAAGAATTAAGAGAATTATTAAAAAATAAACCTAATTCAGAAATTCAAAGATATAAAGGACTTGGAGAAATGAATGCAGAGCAACTTTGAGAAACAACAATGAATCCTGAAACAAGAACTTTAATTAAAGTTTCAATTGAAGATGCTGCAATTGTGGAAAGAAGAGTTTCTATTTTAATGGGAGATAAAGTGGAATTAAGAAAAGAATGAATCAATAAAAATGTAGATTTTTCATTGGAAGATGATTTTGAAATTAATATAAATAAAACAGGAGCAAATAATGATATTTAATAAAAATAAAGAAAATTTTTTAGCTAAATCATTAGATGCTATTTTATCAGATCGTTTTGGTAGATATTCTAAATATATAATTCAACAAAGAGCTCTCCCTGATGCTCGTGATGGTTTAAAACCAGTTCAAAGAAGAATTTTATATTCAATGTGAGAATTGGGCTTAAAAAGCGATAAACCTTTTAAAAAATCTGCTAGGGTTGTAGGGGATGTTATTGGTAAGTACCATCCACACGGAGATTCATCTATTTATGAAGCTATGGTCCGTATGACTCAAGAGTGAAAAATGAATGTTCCTTTAGTGGAAATGCACGGAAATAAAGGTTCTATTGACGATGATCCTGCCGCTGCAATGCGTTATACAGAAACTAGATTAAGTTTAATTACTAATTTAATGTTAGAATCAATTAATAAAGATACAGTTTCTTTTGCTCCAAACTTCGATGATTCAGAAAAAGAACCAACAGTATTGCCTTCTTTAATTCCTAATTTATTAATTAATGGAGCAAAAGGGATTGCTTCTGGTTTTGCTACAGAAATCCCACCACACAATTTAGGCGAAATTTTAGATGCTGCTATTGCCAAAATAAAAAACCCTAATATTGAATTGAGAAAATTATCAGATATTGTTAAAGGACCAGATTTTCCTACAGGTGGAACAATATACGGAAAAAACGGTATTTTAGATGCTTTTGAACGTGGTCAAGGAAGAATCGTTTTAGTTTCTAAATATAGAATTAATGAAGAAATTAATAAAAAATATATAGAAATTTACGAAATTCCTTTTGGTGTAGTTAAGTCCAAATTAATTAAAGATATTGACGAAATTAGAATCGATAAAAAAATTAATGGTATTAAAGAAGTTAGAGATCAATCAGATAGAAATGGAATTTCTATTATGATCGAAATTGAAAATGATACTAAAGTAGAATCTGTTTTAAATTATTTATTATTAAAAACAGAAATGCAAGTTTATTATTCTTACAACTCAATAGCAATTGAAAACAATGCACCTAAATTAATGTCTTTAAATAACCTTTTAGATGCTTATTTAAATCATGTTAAAACTTATAAAACTAAAGAGTTAAAATTTGATTTGGAAAAAGATAAAAGAAAATTAGAAATAACTCTCGCTTTAATTAAAGTTGGCGATATTACTGAAGAAGTAATTAGAATCATAAGAAATTCAGATAATTCAAAAAAAGGAGTAATTGAAGCTCTTATGAAAAACTTTGGTTTTAGTGAATTGCAAGCTACAGCAATTGCTGAAATGAGACTTTATAGACTTTCTAGAATTGATCAACAACTTTATATAGATGAAAAAAATATGCTTGAAAACAGAATTGAAAAGACATTAGATCTTTTAAACAACAAATCTTCTTTTGATCAATTTTTAGTTTCCATATTTAAAGACATTAAAAAAGAATTTGCTACAGAAAGAAAAACAGAAATTTTTGATGAAGAATTTAAAGTGGAAATAAATAAAGAAGAATTGATAAAACAAGAAGATTTTTATGTAGGTATTTCTCGCGATGGTTATATTAAGAAAGTTAATGTTAAAACATATGATTCCAATGAAATAAATTCTTACTTATTAAAAGAAAAAGATCCACTTTTATTTTTAGATAAAGTTGAGTCTATTGATAAACTTCTAATTTTTACAAACTTAGGAAATTATATTTATTTACCTGTTCATAAAATTGAAGAATCAAAATGAAAAGATTTTGGACTTCATTTAAATAGTTTTGTTTCTTTAAAAAACAACGAAAAAGTAGTAAGCGTTGTGGTTGTAAAAGATTTTGAAAAAAATAATTATATTACTATGGTTACAGCTCAAGGAATAGGAAAAAGAGTTTTAGTGAAAGATTTTGAAGTTTCAAGATTTAATAAAACAATTTGTGCTATAAAAATTAAGCAAGATATTGACTACTTAGTCAGTGCTAAAATAAGTGATAATTATAAAGATATAATAATTATTTCTAGTGAAGGAAAAGCAGTAAAATACAGCGAAATAGATATTCCTATTTATAACACCAATTCTTCTGGAGTAAAACTTATTTCTTTACCTAAAGATTCAATAGTTTCATCATTTGTTTTAGTAGATCAAGAAGATGATGTCCTTTTATTTACCAAAAAATCCCAATACAAAAAAATCAATGCTAAAAACGTTCCTTTTAGTAATAAAACAACTCAAGGAAAAATGATTTTTTCTCAAAACAAAGTTTCCAAATTTGATGTACTTGATTCAGTAGTTATTCAAAAAAATACAGCAATTTATGTTTTTGACTTAGATAATAATGTTTCGATTTTTAATTTTAATTCCTTAAATTATTCAACACCAGAAGAAGGGTTTACAAATAGCAAAAATAAAAACGCTTTTTATGTTGCAAAAATAAATGCTAATATTATTGGAGAAAACACTAAAAGAAACCAATATACAGAGACAAAAAAAGAAGTTCCTATTTCCAAAGAAAAGGGAAAATCCTTTATAAAAAAAGAAAAATCAACTAATAATACAAAGGAAATTGCTTCAGACAAAGAAACTAATAAAGTTCAAACAAACGCCGTTAAAACAGAGATGACTGAAGCAGAAAGAATTAAAAGAGCAGAAGAAAAATTAAAAAAATTAGAAGAATTAAATATAGATGAATTAATGAAAAAATTCAAAGATAAAATTAAATAAAAACTACTATTTTTGAAATTTAGTATGAATAATTTTGAAAAAAAATAAAACTTTTTTGAAAAAAATGTATAATATTAAAGTTAAATCAAAAAAGAGGAGAAAAATGAATATCATTGTTATTAAACGTATTTTTAATAAAAACATTGTTACAAAGATGATTAAAAACAATGATTTTTTCTTTAATTTCTTTGAGATATAATAAAAATTTTAATATTAATAAAATAAATATACTCTTATAGAAATTAGAAAAAACTAGTTTTTATAAGAGTTTTTATTTTAAAATATTTGAATTTACAGTAAGAAAGGAAAGGTATGAAAAAAAGAAAACTATTGATCGGTTTTTCTGTTCCTGCAGTTTTAATTGGAACATCAGCAACTGTTGTATCTTGTTCTACAATTGAACCACATTATAAAAGACAAGAAATTAGTTCAATTGTAAATTTAGCAACTTCAGGTTATAAAAAATTCGATCAAGATTTTAGTGTTGTATTAGGTTCTCCTTCTACACCTGCAAGTTACTTTACAACAGCAAATCTTTTTGCCACAGTTAGTTCAGGGCAAGCAGAATTCGAAAATGTAAAACCTAATAATGGAAATAAATTTGAAGAAGGTGTTTATAAAATCAAGAAACCTACTTATCAATGATATAGTTTAATATTAGTAGATAAAATTTATGTTACAGATTTAGATGGAACAATAAGCGTTTTTGATAATGATAAACACGAAAAAGGAATGTTTAATGAAGGAGAAGAAATAACTTCTGCTTTAGTTAAATTAACTTCAGATGATCCAAAATCAATAAACAGTTTAAACTTTTTAAATAAATTAAGTAAGGCATCTAAAATTCAATTAACTATTAAAAAAGATATTCCTTGAGTTAAAAGTAATGGACAAAAAAGTCAATATAATGTTGAATTAGAAGATTTTGTTTACGGTTGAAACAGAAAAATGCTTTATGGTGGTGACTATAGAGCAAGTCATGGTGGTTCTAAAAAAATAGATGATGATATTATTAGAAAATATTCATTAGGTTCATCAAGTAGTTTTGATAGTACAAACCACGTTTCAAATGATTATCTCTTTAAAGTTTTTGGAATTCAGAAAGATAACTTCTCAAAATCAGAAACATTTATTACTGATATTAAAGATACAAATGAAAAAGGACTAACATTTTTAAAAATTGAAAATAAAGAGGCTAATTTTAATGAATTATTTAAAAAATTATTATTAGATTCTACTTATTTTAGTCCTGTATCACATAAATTTATCGACGATAGAAACAAACAAATTTTTGATATTACTGGAAAACACGAAGGAGAATTTGGTGAAACAGGTGATGCATTTAAATATGCATATTACTGATATGGAAAACAATATGATGAAGATCAATTATATGCTTCACCATATTTACCTTTTTATTTATCAAACGATAGAACAGTTTATATAAGAAATGATTATTATGCAGAGACAGGTTGAAAAGAAAAAGAGGCAACTTCAGTTAAAAAAATAACATCAAGATATAATTTATATCCAGATTCAGTTCAATTTAATAGTGCTCAATTTAATAATTACTTAGAAGGAACAGTTTCAATTCTTCCATATTCTAGTTTATCAGATGCAAATAAATCAATAATTTATAAAGATTTATCACAAATTCATTTTAGAAAAACACCTGATAAAGGGCTTTATAAAGGAGGTTTATCTAAAGACGTAATTCCAGGTGCCAGAGATTTACTTGAAAAAGGAACAAACTTTAATGGTGGTCAAGCTGATAAAAAATACTACTTCAATGATAACTATGCTAAATTAGCTTTTGGTAGTTCTATTGAAGAATTAGCAAAAGGAAAAGCAGAGCTTGGAAAGACATTATTTACAGGAAAATCCTTTGCATTTAGAACAATTATCGATGCTTTATGAAATAGTTATACATACATAAAAGATAACTCTAAAACTGCAATTCCTTGACTTTCAATGATTGGTCCAGACAATCATTTAGGTGGAAGTGAGTTAGATGGAAAAACAGCAAGAGACTTTTATGACGATATCAACACAACTTTTTCTATAAATGAAAGTGGAGAAATATTTTATACAAAAACTATTGAAGAGCAAAGAAAACAATATTTAGATAATTTACAAGATAAAAACAAACAATATGAAGCACCAAGGATTGAAGTTTTAAAAGCTGAATTGAAAAAAATACTTGATGATTTCTATGCAGAAAATCATTTAGATGCAAGTAAAGATAAAATTGAGTTTTCAATTTCTAATAGATATAGAAATGAAAGTTCATCTAAAATCGCTTCACTTGATTCTGTAATTGATATGATGAATAAATTAGACAATAGATTAAAAATCAATTCACAAGCAGAATTTAAATCAGAAGATGTTTGAAATGTTTTAATCTTAGGTTTAGGAAATTCACAAA
This sequence comes from Mycoplasma sp. 613B, assembly GCF_054343485.1. Taxonomy (NCBI): domain Bacteria; kingdom Bacillati; phylum Mycoplasmatota; class Mollicutes; order Mycoplasmatales; family Mycoplasmataceae; genus Mycoplasma; species Mycoplasma sp. 613B. The sequence goes on from NZ_JBTGVH010000014.1 coordinate 7,190, forward strand.
TAGTAGGTTGAAGTGCTGACTATGATGGTTCCGGAACCTTTATTGATGGTTCCGGACAACTAAATGGAAGTCCACTTTATTTAGCAATCGCTCATTTTGCTGAATTACCAAGTGATAGTCCTTACGTTAAATCTTTCCCAGAATTCAAAAAATATGCAGATGCTTTTAAAACAGAATTTGAAAAAGAAAGATTAGCTTATCCAGATAAAAAACAAGCATGATTACCTTTTTCAGAATGAATAAAAGCAACAAATGCATATGATGCTAATTATGAAGATATTCAATACGAATATGAATATGAAAAAAATGCAGATGGAACTCCAAAAGAAGTTGATAAAGATGGAAATGCTGTTCCAAAATTAAATGATAAAAAAGAAAAAGTATATGTATTTACTGGTGAAGGATTAAATAAAAAACCAGTTTGATCACAAAAATACAAATGAGTATTAAATAAAACAACAAATAAATATGAGAAAAAATTTGAACCAAGAAAAGCTTCTGGAAAAAACTCAGTTATTAATTTCATTTCTAATGTTACTTTCTATGATCAAACAACTAAAAAATACTTTAAAGATCAAACATTAGAACAAGAATTTGAAGAAAATGGAAAAAAAGTTAAAAAAGTATTTAATCATAGTTTAAACAAATGAGTTGATGCAAGTGCAGAAAATGAATTTAATGAATTAACTGCTATTTTTAACTTAAATTATGAATCAAAAGCTACAAATAAAGAAATAGTAGAACTTGCTAAAGAAATTAGAGTTTTAATTGGTTATGTGCCAGAAATCGATTTAAGTACAAGTTCAAACGTTCCTTCAATATCAATTTGAAATAAACATATCGAAATTCCACTATCAGAATTTGAGTATATACCTTATGGAGATGTGGTTATAAGAAAAGGAGATAAATAGAATGTTTAAATACTTTTTTAAGAGGCTTGGTTTAGCTATTATCACCTTTTTTATAATTATTTTTATAGTATATTTATTACAAGCTTCATTTGGTAAAAGTCCTTTTACCGAACAAAGTTTACAAGATGCCGCAAAAAGATTAAATCCAACAGGTGATGAAAACTTAAAAATCGATCCTAAATCATTTTATGGTTTTGATAAAGATCCAGTAACAAGGTTTGTTTTATGATTTAAAGATTTCTTTACAGGAAATGCAGGAATAATTTATTCAGACACAAGTGATTATAGTCAAAATATTCCAAAATTATTTTTTGAACCTTTAAGATGAACAATTGCTGTATCATTACCAGCGTTTGTATTAAGTGTTATTATTGGTATATCTTTAGGAGTAATTGCTGCTTATAATAGAGGAAAATGAATAGATAGTGCAATAACAACTTTTGTTACACTATTTGTTGCTTTACCAGCTTTTGTTATAGCACCTATTATTGTTTTAATTACTTCAAAAGCAGGATTACCATTTGAATTTAAAGATCCAAGAGATGTTCCTGTTGATATTACAATTGCTTCTTTAATAACACCAATCATTGTATTTACTTTATCATCATTGGCTGGATATACAATTTTTGTTAGAAATCAAGTTGTAACAGTTTTAACTTCAAATCAAGTTTTAATTGCCAAATCAAAAGGATTATCTAAGTGAAATATCTTTAAAAAACACGTTTTAAGAAACGCATCTGTTATTTTAGTAGGATCTATTTTATTCTCATATATAGGTTTACTATCAGGAAGTATTATTTTAGAAAAATTCTTTAGAATTCCTGGATCATCATCAATTATTGTTAATTACACTGAACAAGGAGAAATTAACGTTATTATGTTCTCACTTGTGTTCTTTACATCATTATCGATGGTTACATTAATATTTGTGGATATGTCTTATGCATGAATGGATCCAAGAATTAAAATTGCTAATTCAAATAGTTCTAGAAACTATTGATTATTATTTAAAAATTATTTAGTTAGAAGAAAAAGTTATCAAGGAGGGAAAAAATAATGGAAAAACAAAATTCAAGTTTAGCTTTTGAGAAAAAATATAAATTTTCCAAAGCTGATAAAGAACTTTTAAAACTTTCTGCCGCTAATAAAGATATTATTTCTTCATCTTCTGTAACCGGAAAACCTTCTAAACTACTTTTAGATGTTATTAAGAGGTTTTTTGCAAATAAATATGCAGTTATTGCTTTAGTTATCTTTATTTTATTAATTATTACAGCATTTATTTCTTGGCTAACTTCACCATTTTCAACAACTAAACCTATTTCTGGTGCTTCTCTTTCTTTAATTAAAGAGTTAAAACCAAGTTTTGAAGGAGATGTTACTTTTACCTTATCTACTGAGTTATTAGATAAAATTCATAAGCTAAATCCTGAACTAATAAAAGGAGAAGCAACAAACATCGCTCCAGAAACTTGATTAGTAACTTTAAATCCTTATGAAGTTATTAACGCTTTAAATGGAGATGAACATTCAAAAATTTATGCCTTTATGGGAACTGACTCATACGGAAGAGATATTTGATTAAGAACTTGAGTTGGAACATTAAACGCAATAGGAATTGCTTTTGCAATTGCAATTATTGAAACAATTATCGGAGTATCTGTCGGTGCTTTTCTTGGATTTAACGTAGGAAAAAAAATAGATACATACGGACTAAGATTAATTGAAATTTTTAATGCAATCCCTTGAGTAGTATTATTTATAATCTTAATTGGAATTTTTGGAACTAACACACCGGCAATTATTTTAATTCTATCATTAACAGGTTGAACCGGTGCTGCTGACACCACTAGATCCTTTACTATTACAGTAAAAGACGAAGAATATATTTATGCTTCACAAGCGATAGGTGCTTCAAAAATGAGATTAATATTTGCTCATATTTTACCTGCAATTTCCGGAAAATTAGCAAATAGTTTTGTTTTAAGAATTACCGCTGGAATTCAAGCAATAGCAGGAATTGCATTCCTTGGATTTATTAAAGAAGGTACAGATTCAGTACCTAATTTAGGACTTTTAATTACAAGTTCAGCAAGTTTAATTAATCAAAACCCTTGAGCACTTGCTTTCCCTTCAATTATTTTATTAATTATTTCACTTTCACTAAGATTTGTGGCATTAGGATTCCACGATGCCCTTGATCCAAAAGTTGTTAAAAAAGGAGCTAAATAAATATGGAAAAAGACTTAAATAAAGAAGAAATCCTTTTAAAAGTTAAAAATTTAAGAGTTTCCTTTAAAGATAAAAAACAAAAATTTATTAACATAGTACGTGGAGTGGACTTAAAAATTAAAAGAGGAGAAATTGTAGGATTAGTAGGTGAATCAGGTTCAGGAAAAACAGTAACTTCTAAAGCTCTTTTAGGAATAAATGAATTAGCTTATACCAAAAGTGATCAAATGGAAGTTTCTGGAATTGATATTTCCAAATTTACAAAAGATAAAGAATGATTAAAAATAAGAGGTAAAAAAATAGGTTATATACCTCAAGATCCGTTAACAGCCCTAAATCCAACTAGAACAATTGGAAAACAATTACTAGATGTTTTAGAAAAAGATTCTAGATTTAAATCAAAAAGTGAAAAAATTGATTACTTAGTAAATTTACTTGAATCTTTTGGAATTACTGAAGCAAGAAGTAGATTTAATGTTTATCCACATACTTTAAGTGGTGGGCAAAAACAAAGAGTTGTGATAGCTATGGTTGTAGCAGCGCAACCAGATTTAATTATTGCTGATGAACCTACAACAGCTCTTGATCCAACAGTTCAAGCATCTGTTTTAGCTTTATTTAATGAAATAAGAACAAAATACAAAATTTCTTTAATTTTTATTTCACATAATATTTCAGTAATTGCTAAATTCTGTGATTACATTTATGTTTTATATGCAGGAAAAGTCGTGGAAAGAGGAACGAGAAAAGATATTTTCACTGACCCAAGACATCCATATACTTGAGCTTTAATTAGTGCAATTCCTGAAAACAAAAATCAAAAACTTTACAACATAAAAGGAACCCCACCAGATATGGCTAATTTACCAGCTGGAGATCCCTTTGCACCAAGAAATGATTATGCTTTAGAAATTGATTTTGAAAAAGAACCACCTTTAATTGAGATTTCTAAAACTCATGCTGCTGCTACCTGATTATTACACCCAGATGCACCAAAAGTAGAATTAACAGAACAACTAAAAAGTAGATTAAAATTATTTAGAGAGGTTTTTAATAAAAATGAATAAAAATACGGAAAAAACAATATTAGATGTTAAAAATCTTAAAAAGTATTTTTACAATAAAAACGGAATTGTAAAAGCTGTTGATAAAATTAATTTCAAACTTTTTGAAGGAGAAGTTTTAGGATTAATTGGTGAATCAGGTTCAGGTAAAACAACTGTAGGTAGATCTATCATTAGATTATATGATAGATATAATGGACAAGTAACATTAGAAAATAGAATTATTTCTGGTAAAAAAATCGGAAGATCAAAAGATAAATTTATGAGAAAAAATATGCAAATGATTTTCCAAGATCCACATGCTTCTTTAAATGGACAAAAAAATATTTATTCTATTTTAAAAGAACCTTTAAAAGTTAATGGAATCATTAAAGACAAAATGGTGGATATTTTTAAAGATTGACAACAAGTTACTTCAAACTTCCATTATACTTTTTTAAGAAGATTCAAAGAGCAAAGATTAGATAACTTAAATAGTACTATTTTTGAAGCTAATGAATATTTTAAAGAATGAGAATTTCACTTTGATGACTTTGCTTCATTTGATCAATTATTTGAATCTAACACATATGAAGATATTTTCAATGCTTACTTTTCATATTTAACAAAAAGACAATTTCACGAATCAAAAGCTATTAATTTTATGTATAAAGGAGTTACTAATTTAAGTAATTTCTATTTCGAAAAACAAAAAGAATATAGAAATGGTGAATTGAGCTATGATGAAAAAGCATTAAGAGAATCAAAAGCAGCATTAGTTAAAGCAGAAGAATTAATCAAAAATTCAAGAGAAAATGTAGCGATTTTGGAACAAATTGCCCAAAAAGAAAAAGAGTTAAATGATTTCCAAACTTCTTGAAAAGAAAAGTGTACTAATTCCAAAAACTACGTAAAAAGCTATATTTATGAATTTAAATCAGAATATTTAATCAATTTAGATAACGCTTTACTTTCAACAGATTACAAAAACTATTCTTTTTTCTACAAAAGAGCAGTTATCAATTTATTTACAAAGGAATTTTTAAAAAATAAATCCTGATCTGGTGATTTAAAAAGTAATTTATTTTATTGATTATCTATCGAAGAAATTGATAAAATGGTTGAATTATTTAATAATCACAATAAACTTTTAATAGAAAAATATGAAAATAAATTTTTAAAAATACCTAACGAAAATAATGAGTTTTGAACTTCTAAAAAAGAATTAAAATCAGAATTACTTGCAGAATTTGCTAATGTTGATTTAGAACACTTTTTAAAAACAGCAGCAGATAAAAAAGTATTATATAAAAACAAAATTAAAGGTATTAAAGCAGAAATTGAAAAACTTAAAAAATCACTTTCAAAAGAAAAACATATTTTAGAAGAAGATAAAGTTAAATTCAATCTTTTACAAGCTATTCATAAGAAAAATAAACATATTTTTAATCACGAATTAGAAGACTTCAAAAAAGATTTTAAAGTATGAGAAACTAACATTAATGCTGAAATTAGCAAACAAGAAAAAGTTATAAAAAGCATAAGTGAAAAACAAAAAGTATTAGATGCAAAATTTGCTGAAATTCACAAAAGATTTTTAGTTTGAATTCACCAAAAATTAATAGCTGATGGATTAAATGCTCACGAAGTAAAAATTCAACTAGAATCATATAAACAAAAAGTAAATGAAAAATATTCATCTCTTAATTCATTTAATTTAGAATTAAAAGTATTAAGAAAAATTTACAATAGAATTACTTATTTACTTGGATTACACAACAACAATCAAAATCTAACAATAACTAAAAAAGTTGTTAAGAAAACTTTATATGATGAATCAATTTATAATGCACTTGAAGAAGTTGGTTTATTAAGACAATTTGCTTATCGTTACCCACATGAATTTTCTGGTGGTCAAAGACAAAGAATAGTTATTGCAAGAGCATTAATAAGCGAACCAAAAGTTATTATTGCTGATGAACCAATAGCTTCTCTTGATATTTCTATTCAAGCACAAATTGTTAACTTACTAAAAAGTTTAGTTGATAAAAAAGGAATTGGATTAATTTTTGTTGCACACGACTTATCAATGGTTGAATATATTGCTGATAATATTATTATTATGCATCTTGGAAAAATAGTTGAAAGAGGAAAAACAGAAGAAATTTATTCTAATCCAAAACACCCTTACACAATCAACTTATTTAAATCTATTCCAAAAATGTCAAATGCTAACGAACCATTTGAAGCATCTAATTTTGAATTAGATTATTTAAAAGAACAAAATTTCCCTAATGTTATTGAAGAAGAATTAGTTGATAATTCTTCAACACACAAAGTTTATGGAACAAAAAATCAATTGAATAAATGACTAAATAAAAATGAATAAAATTAAATTTTTTTGAAAAAATAAAATAATTAGAAAACTGAGAAAAATAGATTATATTTACTTAGTTTTCTGAATTATTACTTTTAGTGTTTTATTTCTCTTAATGACTTTAACATTTAATAAACTGAATTGATATAAGTCTTTATTTACAATTTCTTTTTTAATATTAGGAGTTACAGTTTTAGCTCTTGTTATAAAATGAGGACTTTTTGATATTTATTCTAAAGGAATAAAAAACTGAAACATAAAAAGAGAAAATAAAATATTAAAAGAAAATCAAATGGAAGAAAAAGAATTGATTTCAATTGAAAAATTAAGACAAGACAACAAAGAAAAAAGTTACTTAAATATTTTTATTGGTTTAGTTTGCTTTCTTATTTTATTTATTATTTCTTTACCTTTCATTTTAATGTAAAGCAGTTAATACTGCTTTTTTTATTTTTAACAATTGATATATTACATATTTAATTTTTTAAATAATAGGCCATTTATTATTATAATGTAAATAATATATATGGAAAAAACCTTTATTTTCTCTATTAAAGGGCTTTTTATGTAATTTTATATTATAATTTAAATAATAGAATAGCAAAGTAGGAAAAATGAAACCATTAATATCAGATATATTTAAAGATTTGTTCTTTTTGTCCAAAGACAACAAGAAAGACAATAAAATAAAAGAAATAATAATTCCAAGATTTCAAAGAAAATTTGTTTGAAACGAAAGAGAAGCAAGTAATTTTATTAAAAAATTTATTAATTTTTACAAAGAAGAAAATAATAACACAACTGAAAATAATGATTTATATTTTGGAACTTTTGTAGTTTTAAGGGAAAATCCACAAAAAGATAAAATAAATATCATTGATGGGCAACAAAGATTCTTGACTACTTTTATTTTTTTAAAATCTTTACATGATTTTTTCTTAGAAAAAGAAGATGAAATAAAAGTTAATTTATTAAAGGGAAAATGAGAAGAAAACAAAGTAACCATTCAAAATAAAGTTTTAAAATTAGATATAAAATTTGAAAACAAAAATTCAAATTCCTTTTTTGATAAAATAAAAAACCGGAAAATACATGAGATAGAATCACTACTTTAGCAAAAGAGTCACCAAGGGAATATGAACCATTTTACAGTATTTATAATTATTTTTTAAAACTTTTAAGAGAAGAATTTAAAGAAGAGAACAAACTTTATAATTTAATAGAAAAATTTCACAAAGCAAACCAAAATGACGAAAAAAATTTTAATATTGTTGTTTTAATAGTTGAAACCAAAGAAGAAGCAATTGAATGATATAGAGAACAAAATTATATTGGTATTAAGTTAAGGGATTATGAATTAATTAAAAATATTATTTACTCTAACCTTCCAGATAGTCAAATTTTTGAAGATATTTTTAATGATTCTAAAATAGATAATAATGTTTTAGATAGATTCTTTTATCTTTTTGTTAACCACTTAAATTTTGCAAATACAGAACATTATTCAGATTCAAAAGCAGATGAAAAATTCAATGTTTATGAAAAATTTGAAAGTTGATGAAGAGACAATAAACAAGATTACAAAACAAAAGAAAAAATGATCATTGATTATTATGAAAATTTCAAAACTTTAAGATTGATTTGAAATGATGAAAATATTGAAAGAAAATTAAGCACAGAAAAGACAAAAGATATAAAAATTGAATTATTTAAGTTAAAAACTCTTATAAATGAAAACAAAGGTTCTTTATTTTTTTGCTATCTAATTTTAATAGAAATTTGTGACAAAGATAAAGGTGATAAAGATAAATTACTAAACGCTATTAAATTTTTTAACAATTTAATTTCTAGAATTCAAATTTCTAATCTTTCAAGAAACATTAATTGAAAAACTTTATTTTTAAAATTTTATTGAGAAATTAAAAATAGTGGAGATTTTAATTCATTTAAATCAATTTTAAAAGATTATATAGAAGAAGCAAATAAAAAAGAAATTTTTAACATTGATGATGAAATTATAAAAAACTCCTTACTAAATCATTTTTTATACAATAAACAAAATAAAATTGCAGACTTTTTACTGTTTTATGATTTATCATTAGAAGACATTAATAAAAATTACCAAATTGAACACATTTTTGCACAAAATTTAAGTTCGGATAATGAAGGTTTGGAAAGTTCAGAAATCGAAAACATAAGAAGTAATTATTTACATACAATTGGTAATTTAACACTTCTTAATGATAAAACAAATGCTTCGTTAGGTAATTTAAATTTTAAAGAGAAAAAACAAAGTTATATTACTTCTGATTTTAAACTAAATAAATATTTTAAAGAAGTAGATATATGAAATCAAGAAGAAATAGAAAAAAGAACAATTTTTATTTTTGAAAAAAACTTTAAAAACAAATATAAATATTCTCAATTGATTGGTGGAGAAAAAGTTGAAGCAAGAAGTAAAAATATAGAAAATACGGAAAAAATACAGAAAAAAGTTATAGAGAATGATGATTTACCTTCAACTCATTCTTATACAAAATTAAAAAATAAAATTAGTTTAAATGACTTTTCAAAAACTAAATATATTGTTTTTGAAAATAAAACATATGACTTAACTAACAAAAAAGCGAAAGAAAATATTGAAAAAATTTATCAAGATATAGCAGATAATTATTTTGATTTAATTATCCAAAAACAAGAGTCGATTTTAAAATTAGGAAATTTTCTAAAAAACAAAGAACAAAAAACAAATTCCTACCAATATCATTTATTAAATAAAACCGGTTTATATTTCCATCTTCATGCTTCTAATGAAATTAAGATGATGTATCTTTTCAAATTTGCACAAATTTTAAATTTGGAAAACAAAATAAAATTTCTTGATGAGTTACCAAATAATGATTTAGAGATAAAAGAAAGCAAAGTGATATTAACTAATAAAATTAATAATAATTTTTCAATAATTAATAATTTAAATTTTAAAAGTGTTGAAAACAAAACGATAGAAAAAGACAAAATAAAATTTATTTACTTTAATAATGAATGTTTTGATATGCAAAAAAATAAATTTTATTTAGTGATTCACAAAATTTATAATTATTTATTTGAAAATTTTATTAATGAAATAAATAACAAACAAAAAGAGATTTCGCTTATTAAAAACTTTTCATTTGCAGAGAAAAAAGAAGGAAATAAATATAAATATTCTTCTGTTCCGGGAACAAATTTATTTATATCTTTAGAAGGCGATAAAGAAAGAAGAATGAAACAATTGTTTAAACTATTGCAAGTTCTAAATTTAGATAATTTACTAGAATTACAAATAGAAAAAGATGAAAAATTTGAAAAAATAGTATCTAAGCACATGTTTCATAATAAAAACAAACAAGAAAGTATTAATAAAGAATCTAAAGATGTCAAAACTTATGATAACTCTCATGAATTATTTATGATTAATGAAAACAATTTTAAAAAAATTAATAATGATCAAGTAAGAGATGATAAAGTAAAATACATTATTTTTAAAAATACAAAATTTATTTTTGAAAAGCATTTAAGCATTTTGCTTAATAAAATATATAAGAATATAACAGAAAACCACTTAGAATTAATAAACCAAAAACAAAATGAATGATTAAATTTAGCTAGTCTCTCTACAGATAAAGTTAAACACTCACAACCAAAACGACTCTATGCAAAATTAATTGACAATTTTTATATCTCTCATTCTTTTGATAATGTGACAAAAATTAAGTTATTATATAGATTTTGTAATATTTTAAATTTATCTAGTGAACTAAAAATATTTATAAAAAAATAAAATCAAAACAAAAAAGCAATAACATAAATTTAACATATTTCAATTATGTTAACGCTTACAGTTTTGATTTTTTATTTTCCTGAATTTGGGTTTATGGGTTGCAAAACTGAAGAAAAAAACAAGAATCAAAGTTCTTGTTTAATTATTCTTATAAATCGATATTTTTAACAAATTTAGCGTTTTCTTCAATAAATTCACGTCTTGGTCCAACTTCTTCTCCCATAAGTTGTTCAAATACTTGTGAAGCAATCATAGCATCTTTAATTTGCACTTGAAGCATTTTTCTTACAGCGGGATCCATGGTTGTTTCTCAAAGTTGTTGTGGATCCATTTCTCCAAGTCCTTTGTATCTTTGAATGGAGAATTTACTATCACCTATTCTTTGTAAAATTTCTTCTTTTTGAGCATCATTATAAGCGTATTCATCTTTTTTATTATAAGAAATTTTGTATAAAGGTGGCTGGGCTATGTAGATAAATCCATATTCAATTAATGGTCTAAAGTATCTATATAAGAAAGTTAAAAGAAGAGTTCTAATGTGAGCACCATCAACGTCGGCGTCGGTCATTATAACAATTTTGTGATATCTAAGTTTATTAATATTAAATTCTGGACCAATACCTGTTCCAAAAGCGGTAATTAAAGAAAGGATTTCTTCGTTTTTAAAGACTTTTTCATCACTTGTTTTTTGAGAGTTAATAACCTTTCCTCTTAAAGGTAAAATAGCTTGATAGTGACGATCTCTACCCATTTTAGCACTACCACCAGCAGAGTTTCCCTCCACGATGTAAAGTTCAGCAATTTCAGCATTTTTTGTTGAACAATCAGCTAATTTTCCAGGTAGCGATCCAACTTCAAAAGGATTTTTTCTCTTTGTTGCTTCTCTTGCAGAAGCAGCAGCTTTTCTAGCTTTTTGAGCAAGTAAATTTCTTTCAATGATTTTTCTTGCTTCTCCTGGATTTTCATTTAAGTATCTTTCAAAAACTTCAGAAAAGATTTTATTTACAGCGGGTCTTACGTCTTTATTAATCAATTTACCTTTAGTTTGTCCTTCAAACATAGGATCGCTATGTTTGATGGAAATTACAACAAACATACCTTCTCTTAAGTCTTCTCTTGAAAATTTATCTGCTTCAGATTTTAAAAATTTATTTTCAATTGCATAATTATTTAAAATTCTAGATAAAGAGTCAAATAAACCGGTTTCATGAGTTCCGCCTTCTTTGTTATAGATGTTATTGGCATATGTTAAGATTTCTTCTCTATCTTCAGTTACATATTGTAGTGCTACTTCTACATTTATGTCTGTTGATTTTTCTTCGCCTAAATTAAAAATACCTTCAGCATAAATGGATTTTTCTGTAACTTTTTCATATCCTTTAGTTAATTCAGAAATGTAGTCAATAATTCCACCTTCAAAGTGAAATTCCTTTTTAATATTCACTCTTTCGTCTTGAACAATAAATTTTAAACCTTTTGTTAGGTAGGCAGTTTGTTTGATTCTATCAATAACTGTTTCTAGTTTGAATTCATGTTGTTCCATGATTTCAAAATCTGGTTTAAACATAATGGTGGTTCCTGTTTCATCACCACATTCACCAACCACTTTTAAGTCATCAACTTTTTTTCCACCATTTACAAATTCTTGGAAATAAACTTTATGGTCCCTTTTAATTCAAACTTTTAAATTCGAACTTAAAGCATTAACTACAGAAGCGCCAACACCGTGTAAACCACCAGAAACTTTATAAGCACTACTATCGAATTTACCACCAGCGTGAAGAACTGTTAAAACTACTTCTGCAGCAGAAACTCCGTGTTTTGGATGGATATCCACAGGGATTCCTCTACCATTATCACTAACTTTAACATATCCATCTTTAGTTAAAGTTACTTCGATTGTGTTGGCAAATCCAGCAAGTGATTCATCAACTGCATTATCTACTATTTCTCAAATTAAATGGTGTAAAGCAATTATTCCAGTTCCACCAACATACATTCCAGGACGCTTTCTAACAGCTTCTAATCCTTCAAGAGATTGAATACTACTTGCTCCATACTCTTTACTCATAACTACCTCTTTCTTTTTGTCTTATAATTTATTATTAAATTATACTCTTTTTAATCGTTTTTAGAATAAAAAAATCAATGGAAAACCATTGATTAATTTGAATTAGTTTATTTTTTGTGGTTTTTTGCAAATGATGCCATTCTGTTGAATCTTTCAATTCTTCCTGTTGCTCTTGCAAGAGATTTATCTCCAGTAAAGAATGAGTGGCATCCAGAACATACATCAACAGAAATTTTATTTACTGTTGAACCAAAAGTAAATTCAGTTGAACAAGTTGAACATACTGCTTTTACAGTTTGATATGTAGGATGGATATCTTTTTTCATATTTCCTTTCACATAGGAACTTTGTTCCCATATTTTCGTATTCTAATTTTGTTTAAATATATTAAATTAGTATTATAATAATAACATAAATTTTATTAATTAAGGTAAAATTTTAAAAAAAACGAGGAAATATGCACGATTATAAGAGTAACTTTACCAATGCAATGGATTATGGTTATCAAAAGACTAAACTTGTGTGATGAAAAATCTTTTTAATGGGGATTTTAGCATCAGTTTATGTTGCAATAGCTTATGTAGCTTATGTTTATATTTTGTCATGATATGGTAATGATGAATTAAAACAAACAGGTGAATTTCACTTATCTGGCCCAGCTTTATTTGTTGCTTCATTAATTTTCCCAGTTGGTTTGATGATGATTACAATTCTTGGTGGTTCGCTTTTCACTTCAGATACATTAGCAATGCTTGCTGTATTTGATAAAAAAGCACGTTTATACAAGGTTTTTAGAAATTTAGGAATTGTTTTTCTTGGAAATTTAGTTGGAGCTTTAATTTCTGCAGCAATTTTAAGAGGTGCTGCAGCTTTCAAAGCAGAACAACTAAGAGTTATAGAATATTTAATAACTAAAAAAGTTTCAAGTTATTGATGAGAAATTCTGTTTTCTTCAATGTTTTCAAACTTAATTGTTGCTGGAACTGTTTGATCAACTTTAGCAACAAGAGGGGCAATTGGAAAAATTTTCATAATTTTCTTCTTTATTTGATTATTTACAATAACAGGATTTCACCATGTTATTGCTAACTTAATTATTTTTTCATTTGGGTGATTATTTAGCGATATTGAATATGTTCAATATTTTAAAAATGGAAATGAACAAGTTATTTTAGATTGAGCTCATAATGCTATAAATAACGGAGTTATTACAAAAGATTATGTCTTAGCCCACATTATAAATGTTAATGCAGATGGTGTAAAAGGATTTAAAGATACTTTATATAACATAATTAATATAAATTCAGCTCATAAATTATCAGCTTACAATATTGATTGAACACTAAAAGCTTTCTTTGTAAATGCATTACCTGCTTTAGTAGGTAACTGATTCTCTGGAGCAATTATTTTACCTGTATCTTATTGAGCTATTGTTAAATTTAAAGCAGGTAAATACGGAACAATTGATACAGAAATTATTATTGAAGATGAAATTAGAGAAGTTATTAAGAACACAGATGTTGATAATCTTCATGAAGCTGAAAAAATTGCTTATGTTAATCTAAAAAGAAAACAAAAAGAAGAAATTAAAGAAGAATTAAAAAGAGAAGTTTGATTCGATAAATGATTTAGAAAATTTAAAAACAAAAAAAATAACAAAGATAAAAAATAACGACTATAAAAATAAAGTAGGTAAAATTTACCTACTATTTTTTATAAATACACTGGTTTTTCCTTTATAAAAGTAAAATTATAGTTGTAAAGTTATTTTGCTTTCTTCAAGTTTTCTTGTTTTTACAAAAGAATCTTTAAATATTTTTCTTGCAATTCAAGCATCTTCAGTATCATGATATTTATCTTGAAAATAAACAACTTCTTTTATTCCTGATTGTACTATTGTTTTTGCACAATTAGAGCAAGGGAATAAGGAAGTATATAAAATAGAATTTTCTAAAGAAGTAATTGAATTTAAAATCGCATTAATTTCTGCATGTACTACATATGCATATTTAGTTTCTTTAGCGTTTTCACCTTCTCTTTGTCAAGGGAAGTCATCGTCATTTCCAGAAGGCATTCCATTATAACCTAATCCTATAACTCTTTTTCTTTGATTTATAATACAAGCTCCAACTTTAGTATTTGGATCTTTTGAACGTAAAGCACTCAATTTTGTTAATGCCATAAAATATTGATCTCAATTTATTATTTTTTCCATAGTTTATATTATATAGGAAAATAACAAAAAATTAAGAACGGCTCACCCTTCTTAACATATTAACCTATGAAATAATGCTTTCTGCATCGGAAATATTATCGTACTGAAACATTTAGTTTCGATAATCCTTCATATCAATGAAGAATTATTAACATTATAGCATATTTTTGTTATAAGTCAATAATTTTATAAATAAGTATTTTATTGATTATTATTTGGAATTTGAGTTTTAATGAATTCTAAATGTTTTTTAACTGCTAATAAAAAATCATTTGTTTCTTCTTGTTGTTCTGGTCCTTTAACTGTGTTTTTTAAGTGTTCAAATGTATATTGTAATCTATTAAAATTTTCTTTACTTGGATTATTAAAGAAAGTTTCGGTTCGATCTGTATATTCTTCATAAAAATTGTTGGAATATCTAATTTGATTTGTATTATCAGGTTGGAAAAAACTTAAATTAGAAAAAATATTTGAAAATGTTCAGATAGATAATAAAGAAATAAAAAGTGAGAAAAATATTTTTTTATTAGGTAAAAAAGGTATTAAAGTAGAAACAACAAAAATCTGAAATATAACTATATGAAAAATTAAATTTTTAATATTATTATTCTTTTTAGATTCATGATTTAAACTATCAATTAATTTATTAAAAGTTTCAGTAACTTCTTTCAAAGAACTTTTTGCTTTATTACTAGTATCTTGATCAGAAGAAAATTCTGATAAATTGAAATAATTTTTAAAATTTTTATATAAATCATTTTTTCTATATTTTTCCTTTGTATTTGAAAAAATATCTTCATATTTTAAACTCAGAATATCTTCTTTTAATTTTAGTAACTCATTTTTTCCTTCATTTGTTAAATTATTAATAAATTTTTTTATATTTTTTTCATTTTTTAATTCTGGAATAATATTTAATTTGTATTCTATTTTAGGTGTTGATTTTGAATTAATAGTAAAATTTCAAATCATTGTATTTTATTAATTTTCCTTGGTAAATACATAAAATAGAAAATCTGTTTTTCTTTTTTCTCTATCCATTCCTACGTGAATTTGAAGATGTTTTTTAAATAAATTATCTAAATATACAAGCAACAGAAGAATAACGGCTAAAGAAAATAAAATAATTGCTACATTAGAACTTTTTAAATAAATATTTGCAAAGTTAAGAGCACTTGCACTTAAAAATAAAAGAATAATACATAAAAAATTTACTATCATTATTTTTTTAAAATTTCTAATTTGTTTTTCAGTCATTATTTTAGAATTTTCCATTCTTTCTTTATTAGTAAAGCAAATATAAAGTTCTCAAAGTTTTGCTTCTTTTGGAGGATTATTTTTACTAAAATAATTTTTTGAAATAAGTAACAAACTTCCTATAATAAAACCCCCAATCACTAATGATATTGTTAAGTAAAAATTAAATCTTTGTAAATCAAAAAATAAATTATAAACCGAAAATCCAATTATTAATACTATAATAAAACTAAAAAATAAAACATTCAAAAAAAGAAAGAAAATCTTTATAAATTTTAAATTTTTGTTAGTAGTTTCCATAATGTGAACCGTGACCATAAAATTTTCTTTCTATTTTATTTAAATTTTTGTTAATAGCATTAATAAAGTCATTTAATTCTTCATTATCTGCACCACTTTTTTGTATAAATTCTTGATTCCATAGTCTTTGAAAAATTTTTCTAAGTTCTATTAAATTTTCTTTTGAAGGATCAGCAAAGTACACCAATCTTTGTTGTGTATAATTTTCTAAAAATTCTTTAATATATGAAGACATATAAGTATAATCTTTCTCTGTTAAAGTAGATCCAGCTATAGAAGTTCCTACTGAAGCAGCGAGAAGAGTTCCTGAAACAACACCGGAAACAGCAGCACTTGCACCAAAAGTAAAAGGTATTGCAGTTATACCAAGAAGACCTATAAATACTTGAGAACCAATTATTCAACCTTTTTTTGTTACATAGTCATTTCTACCATTAGAAATTCTATTTTTATAAGATTCATATGTTTTTTTTAGTTCCTCAAATGTGGTTTCTTCATAAGTTAAGGAACTTCTGTCAGAAATAAAATATTCTTTTGTTTTTAAAGAAGATTTTATTTCATTGTAAAAAATGCTTTTTTTATATTCTTCTTTAATTCTTTCAAAACTTCTTTTAGGAAATTTTAAGCCTGAAAGTTTGTAAAAATCCTCATAATTTAAATTTAACACTTTTTCTGCTAATTTTAAAAGTCTTATTTTATGTTTTTCTGATAAAGAATTTATCATTTCTTTATAGACGAATTTATTTTTACTTTCATTTTTATAATTTAAATTTTGTATATGTTGAACATTGATTTCCATGTTTTCTCCTTTTAATTTTTTAATTTTGTTTTTAATAGATCTAAAACTAATGTATAAAAATTAAATACTATATATAAAGATAAAACCTCATTTTTATAATATTTTTCTATTTTTACTTTGTGAAAAGAATCAGAAATAAAATTTTGAAATAACTCCAATTTATTTTTAATATTTTTATCTTGTTTATTTAAGAAGAAATTTAATCCATAATTTTGCTCTATGTTTTCTAATTTATTTTTAGTTAAGAAAACAGAAAAGAAAGAATCTCTTAATTCAAAAATAACTTCAATTTTTTCAAAAAACTTTCTTTTTCTTTTAATTAAATATATTAAAAATTTTTTTAAATTTGGAAAATTATTAATTTCTATTTTAAACTTTTCAAAATTCTTAAGTATTTTTTCATAATTTTTATAAAAATTCATTTTAGAACCAAGTAATTGAAAATATAAATCACTTATTATATTATCTTTAAAATATTTTCACAATTCTAAATTGCAAGTTTTTTTCATAAAATTAAAGTTTTGTTCTATTAATTTTAGTGATAATAACAATTTTTTTCTAAAATATATATTTTTTTCATATAAATAAGTTAATTTAAAGATTTGTGAAAGTTTTGAAGCAAATCTATATTTTTCATTTGTGTAATAAAAATTTAATATTGGATGTTTTTTATAATAAATTGGTTTTATTTCTTTAGACAAAATTATTTCCAATTTTATTTTGCTAAATTTTTTTTTAATTAAGTAAGATTTATAAACTTCGTTATTTATATATGATTTTTCTATGTTAAGTGTCTCTTCTATTTTTTCTCAATCTGTATTTTTTTCTTTAAGATTTTGATTATTTTTAGGAAATAAAATATCTAAATCATTAGGTTTAACATCTATAAAACCATCTAAGTAAAAGCTGAAACTCCCTTGGATTATAAAAGGGATATCGACTTTTAAAATAGATTTTAATAGTAAATTAATTATTTTTAAATTATCTTTTATAAGAAAATTATTTTTTATAAACATAAAATAAAATATCACTTCACTTTATTTTTCTCCCCATTCCTACATGGATTTGTAAATATCTATTTAAAAAAAATATAATATATAAAATTAACATAAAAGAAATGAAAGTTAATACTTGAGTTAGACTAAGAAAAATAAAATTTTCAAAATTTCAAATATTTACTTTGAAACAAATATTGAAAATAATTAATAGAGTAAAAGAAATGTATAAAAATGTTATGATAAATTTAATTATTTTTAGTTTTTCTTGACTGATTTTCTTCGTAGATTTAACTCTATCATAATTAGGAATACAAAAATAAAATTCTCAAATTTTTACGTCTGTTTCATAATTAAATTTTTTATTTTTTTTAGTTATAATATTTAAAATTACTATTGGAATGGGTATTAATTTAGATAAAATTTTATAGTACCATAAATCATTTTTTACAAAAATTAAATTTTGTATAATAAATCATAAAAATAAAATTAACAAACTTAATATAAAAGTAATATGAAAAAAAATAAAAACATTTTTTAAAATAACATATTCTTTTTTTGTTATTTTAATAATTTCCATAATAATTAGAATAACCAACTAAAATATCTTTTAATCTCATTAAATCTTTGTGCAAAAATTCTAGAAAATTATTTAATTCTGTGTTTGAATCGTTTCTATATTTTACAAAATCTTTTTCTAAAAATTGATTATAATAACGGAATAATCTATCTCAGTTTGCTTGAGTTTGATGGTTTAAAAATACAAGTCTTCCATCTGTATACTCTTCAATTAAATTATTTAAATATTTTAAATTTCTTCCGTTTTCATTTTCACCTTGTGCTAAATTAGCAATTAAAGTTCCTAAAGAAACAAAAGATAAAACTCCACTAATTACTGGAGACAAAAATGAAACAGCTCCAATTCAAGTAGCCTTATCACTAATATTTTCTAATGTTTTTTTTCTATTTTCTAAACTATTAGAGTCTTGTTTAAGTTTTTTGCTATAAATATTGTACATATTTTGTAATTCTTCAAATGTTGTAGCTTCATCTGAAATTCTACTTCTTGTAGAAATAAAATATTCTCTTGTTTTTAAGGAAGATTTAATTTCATTATAAAAAATATTTTTTTTATATTCTTCTTTAACTCTTTCAAAACTTCTTTTTGGAAATTTTATAAAAGACAATTTATAAAAATCTTCATATTTTAAGTTAAGTACTTTGTCAGCAAGTTTTAAAATCCTAACTTTAGTTTTTTCTGGCAAGTTTAGTAATATATTTTTATAATCAATACTTTTAATTTTATGTGTATTTTCAAAATTATTTTTATTAATTTCTGATATATTTTTATTAATTTCAATGTTAAAATTCATAATTCTCCTTATTAATATTTTCCAAAATTTCTTTGGAATACAATTATATTACTAAAAATAAAAATATTCATAAAAATCCAAATTTATTAAAACAGAAATAAAATGTCACCCCCCATTCCCAATATAAAATGTCACTTTT
>NZ_JBTGVH010000015.1:0-25388 GCF_054343485.1 Mycoplasma sp. 613B
TTTCAAATAATGATATATTATTTTGATTTTTATAAACAAATTTATCATTTAAAGATAAGAATTTATTTTTCATAAAAATGTTATAAATATCTAAATTTATTCCCAATAATCTATATTTAATCAAAACTGATAGTGAATTAAAATTAAAATTTTTATTCAGTGTTTTTTTATTATTTTGTTTAGAAATAGAATTTTCATAACTATAAATATATTCAGGGAGTCAAGAAATAAATTGATTATTTGATTCAGATATAAACTTTTTCTTACTTTCCACATCTAACATTAAATCATTATTTAATTCTCTGTATTTTTCTTTTAATTCAGGATTGTTTTTCAAAATTTTATTGAGTGTTAAAGTTATTTGATTATTTAGAGTTTGTATGGTTAAGTTTTTAACTCTATTTTCAAAAACTCTTTTTAATTTATTTGTATCTAATTTCAAACTAACTTCTATATTAAAATTATTTCATGCTTGTGCTCAATCATAAGAATCTAAAATACTTACTGAGGCTTTAGAAAAACCAAAATATCTTACAATTGCTTGTTCATCTAGTTTTCATTTCGTCTTTGTTTTTATATGCATATTATTTATTGATAAAAAGTTTTTATCTTTAAGTCTAAGTGTAACATCTCCAACTTTATTTACAAAAAAATTATATTTCTGTTCTAAATCTGTTGTAAAATAATCATTAGAATTTTTCATTGTTTCTAAAACGTTTTCCACATTATATTTATCTATATAATTTTGACTAACATTTTTTTCTAAAGTAAGACCATTTTCATCATTTTGCATAATAGATCAATTGCTTTCATTATCATTAACAGAAACTTCAAAACCATTGTTTGCTTTGTTTTTATTTCCTTTTGTTTCAACTAATTTAAATTGTAATTTAAAAACGTTTTCATTTTTCATATCAAATAAATCATCAATAAAATGATTCATAACATTTTCTAAATAATTTTCTAAATCAGTATTATCTCTATGATAAATATAGTCGTTTCCATTAAGTGTAATTCCTTGTTTTTCCTGATTAATTTTTACATTTTCTAAATCGTCTTTATGACGTAAAATTACATCTTTTTTTGATAATTTTTCATACAATTTATCTATATCATCCTATATAAATGGATTAATTTTTAAATCGTATTCTGTCTGATTTACTTCTTTAACTTTAAATTCATAAAACGGATTGTAAGTTAAATTTTCTTTAATTCCTTCAACAATACTTAACTGTGCTTCTTCTTGAGTATCAAAAGGATTGTTGAAACTATCAAAGTATTTTTTAACTATTCTGTTTTCAGAAATGTATGAATCAATTGCTAGTCTTTGATTATCAACATAATTTCCAAAAATATCTCTGTATGCAGGTTTTATTTTTTCTCGATCATATTTATAAAGTTTTTCTGGTTCAAGAAAAACTTGACCATATTGATTATTTATGTCTTTAAGACCAATTGCACTTGTGAATCTTCTGTTTCCTATTTTTAACAATTCATTTAGAATTTTAATTTTGTTTTTGATTTTTTCCTTCAGTAGATATGATTTTTAAAGGTCTTGACAATATAAAGTGAATAGAATCTTTTTTAATATATTCTCTTTTTTCATCTGTTTTTACATCATAATCTTGTACTTTTCTTTCTCTAGAAAAAGTTAAATCATAATCAAAGAAGTTTTCTGAGTATTGATTTGCAATTGTTTCAACATTTTCTCTTGCACTTAAATCATTTTCAATATTATATCAATCATTTAAATAATTGTCTGAATCTAATTCAAAATCTATGGTTGTTAATAATTTTATGTTTGGAGCAGTAACATTAAATTTTTCCATTTCTTTTTTTGTCATATTTGGAAATAATTTTTCTATTTTTGGTTTAGGTATAGAAAAAATTTTGAAATGATCTCTGAATCCTCTTTCTCCGAAAGTTAAATTTGATTTTATATCTAGTGATGAAAAGTAACTATGTTCATCGTTTACACCAAAAGTCATAGCAGAAGTTAAAGCAAATAAGCCTTCTATTTTTACATTAGGTATTTGAACTAGTCTGTTCATAACAAAATAACTAACAGCCATTATTTCACTATAATAATCTTTCGTTTTAGATAAAGTAAAATTATAATTACTTTCTTTAACTAAATAGACATCTTTATTATTTAAATACTTTATTTTCTTTTCGGGCGCTAATTTATCTATAACATCTTTATATACTTTATATTTAAATTCAAAATCATTAAATCATGTATAAAATTTTTCTTCACTTTCTTTAGTAAAAAATAAATAAATATTTTGATTATTTTCTATTTTAATATTTTTTATTTGAAATACAGGATTTAACTCTACTAATTTTTTAGCATTAACTATTTGATAATGATTTATATTATTAAAATCAAATTCTTCAAAATCATCAAATACATAATTATCAGTTCCTACGTATTTTTCTTTATATTTGCTAAAAAGTTCATCATATTTTTGCTCTTCAGGTGTTTTTGGGAAATTTGGTTCTTTGGATTTTTCTTCATAATTACAACTTACTACCAAATTTACAGAAGCAAAAGTTACGATTGCTGCACTTGTTAATAATATTTTCTTTTTCATTATTTAGTCCCTTCTATTTTTTTAGCTCTATATTTTATGTAATCTTTTAAATATGACATCATACCTTCTTGAGAATCGAAGAAAAGTTCTTGATTATTTAAATCTATGGTTCACAAGTTATAATAATTAGATTTTATTTCGATAGATTTGTTATTTTCTACATAAAATCTTCTTTCTGCTACAGGCAGAATTAATTTTCCTAGGATTAGTCTATAGTTTAATTGAAAAATTTTAGGGTCATTAAACTCAAATAATTCTTCTCTAAAAGGTTGTCCACGAGAGATAAGGGTACTTTTTAGTCCTGGTATGTAATATCTTTCTTTAGGTTTCATTCTTTTTAAAAGATATTCTTCTAAATTAGATTCTTCGGTTTGATTTGCTAATTCTGTAATGTTTGTATACCTTGAATTATAGTTATAGATTTTTTTCTCAGCACCATCTACAGAAATAAAGTTTTTTAAAATTCCTATTTTAGTATTTTCTAAGAATAAAAATTCTTTGTTTTTTCTAAAATATTCACTAAAATTTTCCAAAATGTTAAATAATTTTTTATCTTTTTTGTCTTTATTATTTTTATAATAATCTAATCAAATGCTTCTTAATTGATTTAATCCATTTATGGTTGAATCTGTTTTATTTATGTATTTTATTTTTTGATTATTAAATGGATTTTTTACTATTTTTTTATGATTAATAATTGTATAATCATTTTTTTCTATATTTTCAAACATTGATATATTATTTTGATTTTTATAAACAAATTTATCATTTATAGAAAAGAATTTGTTTTTGACATAATAATTATTTAAAGCATTAAAAGAGTTAATTAAATATTCCTTAACTTGATCTTTTATGATTTTATTAAAATTATTTTCTTTTTTAAAATCTTTTTTAATAAATTCCTTAGAAATTTCATTTAGAGAATAATAATAAATTTTATCAATAGATATTGGAGTTTCTTTTATTTTTTGTAATAATAAAATTTTACTTTCCATATCTAAGATTAAATCATTATTTAGTTCTCTGTATTTTTCTTTTAATTCAGGATTGTTTTTCAAAATTTTATTGAGTGTTAAAACTATTTGATTATTTATAGTTTGTATGTTTAAATTTTTAACTCTATTTTCAAAAACTCTTTTTAATTTATATTTATCCAACTTTAAGTTTACTTCTATATCAAAATTATTTCATGCTCTTGCTGAATCATAAGAATCCAAAATACTTACTGGGGCTTTAGAAAAACCAAAATATCTTACAATTGCTCGTTCATCTAGTTTTCATTTAGTCTTTGTTTTTATATTCATATTATTTATTGATAAAAAGTTTTTATCTTTTAATCTAAGAGTAACATCTCCAACTTTATTTACAAAAAAATTATATTTCTGTTCTAAATCTGTTGTGAAGTAGTCATCAGAATTTTTCATTGTTTCTAAAACGTTTTCAACATTATATTTATCAATATAATTTTGACTAACATTTTTTTCTAAAGTAAGACCATTTTCATCATTTTGCATAATAGATCAATTACTTTCATCATCATTAATAGAAACTTCAAAAGCATTGTTTGATTTGTTTTTGTCTCCTTTTGTTTCAACTAATTTAAACTGCAATTTAAAAACGTTTTCGTTTTTCATATCAAATAAATCATCAATAAAATTATTCATAATATTTTTTAAATAATTTTCTAAATCAGTATTATCTCTATGATAAATATAGTCATTTCCATTGAGTGTAATTCCTTGTTTTTCCTGATTAATTTTTACATTTTCTAAATCGTCTTTATGACGTAAAATTACATTTTCTTTAGCTAAAATATCTCTCAATTTATCTATATCATCTTGTATAAATGGATTAATTTTTAAATCGTATTCTGGTTGATTTACTTCCTTAACTTTAAATTCATAAAACGGATTATAAGTTAAATTTTCTTTAATCCCTTCAACTATACTTAACTGTGCTTCTTCTTGTGTATCAAAAGGATTGTTGAAACTATCAAAGTATTTTTTAACTATTCTGTTTTCAGAAATGTATGAATCAATTGCAAGTCTTTGATTATCAACATAATTTCCAAAAATATCTCTGTATGCAGGTTTTATTTTTTCTCGATCGTATTTATAAAGTTTTTCTGGTTCAAGAAAAACTTGACCATATTGATTATTTGTGTCTTTTAAACCAATTGCACTTGTAAATCTTCTGTTTCCTATTTTTAATAATTCATTTAAAATTTCTTGATGATTTCTAAATGATTTAGGTACACCATTTATTTCTATTACATATAAATGTCCTGTTTCTGAATCACCAGAAGCAGAGACAGAAATTACCGGTAAAGAAACATAAGCTGCTGTTGTTAAACTAAATATTATTTTTTTCATTGTTTTCACCTTTTATTTTGTTTTTTCTATATTCTTCTATAAAGTAATTTATTAATTCTTCTTTAGAATCAAATTCCTTTCCTAAATAAGAATATACAGTTCTTGGGTTGAAGCGATAAACTTCTTTTCTAATATCTAAACTTTTATCTGTTTTTAAAAACTCTTTTGCCTGGTCATAATTTAAAAAGTATTTCACATTATTTTCTTTATCAAAAGTTTTATAAAGAATTACTTTTTGATAACTTTTAAGTTCACTATATTTATATTGACCATCAATATCTCTTCTTAAAACAAATTTCGATCTCACTTTAAATTTGTCTGCATATTTAGCAAGCAGTTGCTCTATTTCTTTTTTAACATCTAAATAGACATATTTAGAATTAAAACGAATATTTGTATCTAGTACAACAAACCTTTCACTGTTGCTTAAATCATTATTTAATAATAATTTTTCAATTTCTTCTCTACTTAAATAAGAATTATCATATTTTTCTAATGAAGGATTTTCTAAAAATTTTTCTTGTTCTAAAGGATAAGAATCTTTTAGTTCAGGAACCTGTAATAAATAAATTGGTTTTAAGTTAATATTTAAATAGTTAATGAATTTTTTCATTAATTCTTTATAGTTATCTACTTTATATTGAAAATTATCAGAGTCAAATTTTAAATAAGTAATATCAGTTAAGTATCTAGAACGATTATTTTCGCTTGCTAAATAATTTTGCAACTCTTTGACACTTTCAAAGAAAGGCATTGTATTTTTATCAAAAATTGATGTAGGAATTTCTTTTTCAAAGGAATATAATATTTTTAAATCATCGATATATTCTAATTGTAAATTTCCTTTTTCAATTTCTTGAATTACTTCTTTTTTAAGATATTCAAACATATACTGATCATATTTTTTATTATTAAAATAAAATTCATCTTTTACTGTTGCATTTAAAATTTTTACTGGTGTTAATATTTTATCTTTGATCTTGCTAATGTCAGAATTTACTTTATTTCATAATCCTCAAAAACGTTTTGTGGAACTTCCGCCTTGTCAAATATAATCTTCTTCTGAATTTGGTTTAAAAACATATTCATGAAATTCTTCTGTTCCTATTGCTTGAATAATAAAGTCAAAAAGGATTTCAACACCAAAAGCTCAAGGTCCTAAAACTTGACTTAAGTTTTTAATTGCTCCTGCTGCATTTTTAATAAAATATAAGGTGGATTCTAGTGTTTTTTCTGTACTTGCAAAGAAGATGAAATCTGTTGCAAGACCTAAAAGTGCTGCACTTTTATTTAAAAATTTTTGATTTTGTTCACTAATATGTTTTTTAGTTGGTTTTGTGTATTTTCCCGTACTTTTGAATTTTTTTGTTCATTTTCAATGAGTTTTTTGATCCACTTTTTTTAGTATTTTATCTTTTTCTTGTCTTAAAGTTAGAACAGTGTCATAAAACTTTGGAGAATCAATTAAAGAAGTGTGATTTGCAAAATCATTTGAAGCAAATTTAACAAAACTAATTAATTCAAAATAATCTTTATATTGATCTTTTAATGTTTTAATTTCTTTGGGCGGAATATAAGAACTACCACTTTCTTCGTATTTAATATTAAAAATATCAACATCAGGTAGTGTTAATAATTGTTCTATTGAAGATTTTAAAACAAATTTAATGCTTTTTGAAACTGAAATAGTAGCATCAATAAATTCTTGTTGACTCTTGTTTAAAGAGTTAAAAACAGGAACATTTTTAACATATTCTAAAGTGTTTTCGTTGTAATTATAGGCATTTTTGGTTTTTGAAGTTAAAGAATACAATTCAAAAAATTCTTTGTATTTTCTTAATTCTTCTTCGCTATTAGTGTCTTTTAATAAAAGGATTCTATCAAATTCTTCACTTGAATTTGTGTTAGTTAAAGAAGCGGTTGCAAAATTTATTAAATTAATTGCATTCATAAATTTAGTACTTTGTGTAAGCGAACCTAAAAAATAGTCAGGACTTGTTGATACCGAAATATTTAAATCATCTTTTAAACCATACAATTTTAATAAATCAATGTGTTCGTTGTTTTCTGTAACATAAAATTCATCTGTGAATATTTCTTTTAAAGTTGTATTAATAGTATTTAAAAATGATTTTATATATTTCTTAAATACATAAACTGTTTTAAAGTTAATTTTACTTTCAAACATTGCTGAAATAGAAGAAATATAAAAGGAATAAATTTGATTAAATATAGTTCCGTGTTTTCCTTTTAAAAGGATCTTATTTGCATCTTGAATTTTGTCTCAAAGAGTAACGTCTTTTAAATTAGCATATTTAATTTTAGAAAATTCTTCTTTCAAATTCTCTAGATCTTCTCTTAATAAATAATTATTTAAAATTGAGAAATTTTGATTATAATCTTTTTGTAATTTTTCTTTATCATTTTCGTTTAAATGGGAATTTAAAAGGAATTTGTCAAAATTAGCATCACTTTTTTGTTTAATAATTCGAGAGACAAAATTATTTACAAGACTTTTTTTAGTTTCTTCCATTGGGTTTGTAAATAATTTTTCTTCTCTCTCTTTTTTATTTCAATTATTTACATCAACAATGTCATTTATAGAACCTGATGGACTATCTAAAAATAATTTCCCATAGAAATTTTCTTTTACTGATTTATCTAAATCAACAATAAATTTATTTTGTCCGTTAGTTGAATTTAATTTTAAAATCGGTAATTCACTTAAATATGAATCAAATACTTGATTTTTGATAAAGTTATCATATTCATAAATTTTGTTTTTAAAATAAATGTATTTTTTGTAATTATTTTTTACAAAATTATCTAAATTAGATTTAATTGAAATATCAGAAAAAGAAATTAAATCATTTGGTGCTTTAATATGTTTATTAGTTTTAGCAAATTTAATTTTTGATTTTAATTCACTTAATTTTTGCTTATCTGATATATTTTTAGTAGCAATTTCTTGATAAAGACTTTCAAAATAATTAATTAATTCAGCTTTAGTTTGAAAAATTTTAGCATTGCCACTGCTTTTATCAAAAGTTGTTTCATATTTATAAAAGGAATTTACATTAAAATATGAAAGTTTTGCTTCTAATTCATCAGTAAAAACTTGATTATCTTTTCCAAGAAAAACTTCTTTATTTTCTAATTCATCTTTTCTTACAAGAGTTGGTCCAAATAAATTAGAATTTAACTCATTACTTGGTAAAATCTGTTTTTCAAGTTCTTGAATATCTTTATTAGAAAAGAATTCAACTGCTTCTATTTTTTGATCTAACATTACATTTAAATCACTAAAATTATCGATTAGTTTATCTAATGTTTTTGAAACAAAAACATCTTTGCTTTGATATTGTGTTTCTTGTTTTAATTGTTCTAAAATACTACTTTTGATTTGTTCTTCTTCATTAATTGTTTTCTTATTTTCTTTATTTATAGGCATTAAAATGGCAGCAGCAACTCCTGAACCTACTAAAACTGTTGCTATTGCACCAAAACCTAAATTTTTAATATATTTTTTCATTATTTACTCCTTTTTACCCAATAAAATATTAGAAATGAACCATTTAGTAATGTAACTAATATTATTAAAGTTAAACCTAAATAATTAAACTTATTTTTTACTGATATTTTATTAGTTACAACATATTGAAAATCAGTAATTTTTGGTTTATTTGCTAAAAATTCAAATTCATAATTTTTATTTTCATTGTTTGATAGATATTTAAAGTTTTTCAATTTATCAGATAAATTTTGAATTGAAAATGACTCAGAAATCAAATAATTTTTTCAATCATCGATTGTGTTAATATTTGAATAATAAATATGAAATTGTGATAAATCTACTTCAAAATATTTAAATGCACTATTTAATATTCAAACTTTATTATCCTTGAATATTAAATATTTTTGAGATATAAATTCAAAATCTTGATTATCTATTTTTGAATTTAAATCTATTTCTTTATTATTTAAAATCAAAGATTCTACATAAAATTTGCTCAGTTTATTATTTACAAATTTATCATTTATAAATCTTCTTTTTATAAACAATAAATTCAGAAAATCAAATAATTCTTGTGAATTTTGTTCAATAAATTGTTTTATAAAAAATTGGTCTTTTAGAAAATAGATAAAATCTCTTTTAAAAGTTTGAATATTTATATTATCTAAACCATTTAGTTGTCTTATAAACAAAATTTCATCATCACTAAAATCTTTTTCATCTCATAAATCTTTATTTATTTTTACTTTTAGATTTTCATAATTTATATTCTTATTTATGTTAGAAAAATTTAGTGTAGACAATAATGAATTTCTATCTAAGATTAAAAGTGCTTCTTGATTTTCTTTATATAAAAAATATTCATTGTTAGTAGTATCTCAATCATGCTTGTCAAATTGATTTATTTGATATAAAGTATTATAATTTCCTTTATTTTCTATATGTTTTATATTGTTGTGCATATTTTCTTTAAATACTAAAATTGAAAGTAAATATAGCGATTCAATAAAATCAAAATATTCTTTATTTTTATAGTTTAAAAACTTTTCAGAAACATTATAATAATTCATTTTATTTTCTTTTGATAACTCTATAGCTTGAAAAATATTTGGATTTTTATAATTTTCTGAATAGTTAATAGTACTTCTTGTTATAACAGGAATTAAAATAAAAGTACTAGTTATCATTGAATTGATCAAAATATTTTTCATAGATGATTTAAAAATTTTGATGATTAAAAGAAAAATAAAGGAAAATAATATAAAAACAAAGTTATTAACTAGTCAATTTAATAAAGTAATATAAATTACAACTAACTCACTAGAGGTGGCGAGAGAAATTATTATTTGATTTAATATTACAAGGAAATTTGTAACACTAAATAATATATAAATAGTTATTATTTTAGAAAATAAAATTACTCTTTTACTAGAAAATAAAGTGTTTTGAAAACCATCGTAGAAATTTCTTTTAGTTCCTATAAAAAGTAAATAAATCAAAGTAAAAGAAATAATTGCACAAATGACAAAATTAATATAAAAGATAAATCAATTATAGTTTATTAAATTATTCTTACTTAAAATTACAGGAATTACTGAAAACGAAGATAAAAAACAAAATACCAACAATATTCAAATTGTATGTGTTTTAAATAAATACTTAAAATTATTTTTTAAAATTGTTTTCATATTCTCCTTTGAGTGTTTCTATAATTACTTTTGTAAAATTTTCTTTTTTGTTTTTATTTTCTTTTAAATTGATTTCTTTAATTTCACCTGAATCAAGCAATACAAAATCTGTAACATAAGGCAAGATATTATTTATCTCATGGGAAACGATTACAATAGTCATATCGTTTTCAACTCTTAAATTATCTATAGTTTTGTAAAACTTTTCTTTTCAATAAATATCTAAATTACTTTCTAATTCATCAATTAGTAGTAATTTTGGCTTAATAAATTCCACTAATATCAAAATTAATTTTTGTTTTTCTCCTGAAGAAAATTTATTTGGGTTTTTATTAAAGGATATTTTATATTCTTGCATTTTATCTTTTATTGCTTGTTTTGAAATTTTCTTTTGATGAAAATAATAATAAAAATGTTCAATAAATTTCAATGCACTCATGTTGCTTGGAAATTTCAAATCAGTGTTGAAATATAAAACATCTTTTTTACCTTTGATTTTTTCTAAAAACTCATTGTCTATAAAAATTTCACCATCATAATCTGAATCATTTCCAGCAATTATTTTTAAAAGTGTACTTTTACCAGAACCATTATTTCCTGCTATTAAATAAAAACTTTTAAATTCGATGTTAAGTGAAATATTGTTTAATATTTTCTTGTCCTTATAAATTTTACTCACATTTTTGATAACTACTTTACTCATATATTCTAATTATATCATTTTATTTAAAAAAATTCACTTTTTTTATAAAAAGAATAAAAAATTTTGAATAAATTAGGGATTATTTTTACTTAAATTTTTATTTAAAATTCTTTTGAATAAAAAATCCGCTATTTTAAAAAACTAAATAGCGGATATAAACTTTTTTAAATTTTGTTATCAACAACCTTTTTTATTTTACTTTTTTCTTTTGATGAACTAGAATATTCCAATATTGAAATAATTAAAACACTGATAGCGGCAGGAAAAATAGTGAAATGAAATGGGATTTGTAAAACAAATAAACCAATTTTAAGTATACCTATAAATAAAACGCCCATTAATATACCAAAAACAATAAAAACTATTGCTGCATAAGCAATTAATATTATTTTTTTGTTTTTTACATTTAAACTTAGGTTCAAATTTTCTTTTTTGTAAATTAAAAAATAAAATAACATAGTGAAAAATATAAAAATAATTTTTTTGCTAAAACCTAATTTTGCATTTTTAATAAGGAAAAACTTATAGATAATGAAAATTAGATAATTGAATAAAGAATAGTAAATTATACAAAGAGTTAATACAAATTGTCATCCTCTATCTAAATAATGCAATTGCTTTTCACTAAATGTTATAAATAAAATTAGAAAAAATATAAATATTGTTAACATTAAATTTGAAAGAAAACCTAATGCTAAAATTTTCTTTTTATCTTGGTACATAATTCTCCTGTTTGTTTATTTAATTTATATACAACCATAATGTATATACAATATAATTATTTCACTTTGTGAAAATATTTGAACAAAAAAGAAATAAAAAAAACAAAAAAGTTGAATTTTTGTTCTTTTTATTGATAATTTAATATTTTTTCTATTTTAGTTAAAATAATGAATTTTGATCTGTATCATTAAGGTGTTTTACTATTCCCATTTCTTTGATTTTTTCAAGAAGGGTTTTATTTAAAAGTGTTCTGTTTTTTAAGTCTTCAATAGAAGAAAATTCTGATTCTTCTCTTGCTTTTTCAATCGATTTAGCTACTGCTTCACCAAGTCCATCAATTGTAATAAATGGCGGAATTAAAGCGTTGTTTTCATAATCAAGAATTCAATCAGTTGAACTGGATTTTTCTAGATTTACATTAGAAATAGTAAATCCTCTTGCATGCATTTCTTCAGCAATACATAAAATTGGAATTAAATCTTTTTCTTTTACAGATAATTGTTCTTCTTTTTTCTTTGAAAATTCTCTTCTTTTTAATTCTCTTATTTTTTCTTTTATCCCTGTTTTTCCTGATGTTAGTGTTTTTATATCACTAACATCAGCTCTTGTTGTAAAGTAAGTTGCATAATAAGCAAGTGGATAATATAATTTGTAATAAGCGATTCTTCAAGCCATTAAAACATAGGCTGTAGCGTGTGCTTTTGGGAAAAGATACTTAATTTTTTTAAGTGATTCTATATATCAATCTGGAATGTTATGTTTATTTAATAAATCTTCTTCATCTTTAGTTAAAGATTTTCCTTTTCTAACATTTTCCATAATTTTAAAAGATGCTGATGGTTCAACTCCTTTCAAAATTAAAAAACTCATTATATCATCACGACAAGATACTATATCTTTGAAAGTAAGTTTTTTTTCTACTATTAATTCTTCAGCATTTCCTTTTCAAACATCTGTTCCATGAGATAAACCAGAAATAGCAACTAAGTCCGCAAAAGTCTCTGCTTTTGCTACTTTTAACATCCCTCTTACGAAGTTAGTCCCAAACTCCGGAATTCCCATTGCTCCTGTAGTTTCTCCAGAAATATCTTCTGGTAAAATACCTAAAGCCTCTGTGGAAGAAAAAAGGGAAATTATTTTGGGATCTGATTTTGGAATGCTTGTTGCTTTTACTTTAGTTAAATTTTCTAGCATTCTAATTGCTGTAGGATCATCGTGACCAAGTAAATCTAATTTTAATACATTATCATGAATAGAACTAAAATCAAAGTGAGTTGTTTTTCAAGTAGATGAGTCATTATTAGCTGGATAATTAATTGGAGTAAAATCTTCTACATCAAATTCTTTTGGTATTACGATTATCCCACCAGGATGTTGTCCTGTAGTTCTTTTTACTCCTTTAGCTTTTAATGATAAAAATTCCATAAAAGCGGATGAATAATTAGCTAAATTTTCTTCTATTTGACTTTTAATATAACCATAAACAGTTTTTTCAGCATTTGTAGAAATAGTTCCCGCTCTAAAAGTGTGGTTTTCTCCAAATAATCTTCTTACTTCATTATGAATATTAATTTGATATTCACCTGAAAAATTTAAATCTATGTCAGGAACTTTATCAGCTTTAAATCCTAAAAAAGTTTCAAAAGGAATTGTTTGTCCTTCTTTTTCAAAAGGAATATTACACTTAGAACAATTTTTATCTGGTAAGTCAAAACCTGAAAGATATTTACCATCTTCAAAAAATTCAGATGTTTTACATTTAGAACAAATGTAATGTGGAACAAGTGGATTAACTTCAGTAATTCCTGCCATTGTTGCAACAAGAGAAGAACCAACCGAACCACGAGATCCTACTAAATATCCATCATCAAGTGATTTTCTTACTAGTTTATGACTAATTCAATAAATTGCATCAAAACCATAATTTAAAATAGGATTTAGTTCTTTTTCTAACCTATTTTTTACTATAGCGGGTAAATTTTCACCATATTTTTCTTTTGCTGTTTTTCAAACAAGTTTTTCTAAATTTTCTTTTGAATTATCGAAAATAGGTGCATATAATTTGTCTTTAATAACCTGAATTTCTTCGAATTCTTCTGCTAAATTTCTTGAGTTGGAAACCACAATTTCCTTTATGATGTTAAAATCTTCTAAAAAGTCAAATTCTTTAAACATTTCATCTGTTGTTAAAAAGTTTTGTAAAGGATAAATTGGGTTTTCTTCTTTATATTTATATAAATAATGTCTTGCTCCGCCAAGTCCTTTAGCATTTATATAAATATTATGAAGTATCTTTTGGTTTTCTTCAATATAACGACAATCAGAAACTGCTATAATCTTTTTATTAAATTTTTTAGCTGTATAAACTAAATCTCTTAAACCTTCTTTTATATCTTTAGTTGCTAAAATATTTCTATTATTTCAATGAACAAAATCTCTTAGTGGTGGTACAAAAACAACATCATATCTTTGTAATTCTTGTTCAAAAATTTCTGTTGTAGAAAAGAAAAGTTTATCAATTAATCTTGAGTTTAAAGTCCCGCTTGCTAATAATAAATTCTCACTTTTTTGATATTTATCTATAAAAAGTTTCGGTCCATTGTAAAAGGTTTTAACTGATGCATCTGATATTAATTTAAATAATTCTTTTAAACCTTTTTGATTTTTTGCATAAATAACTACTTCATAACTGAATTTTTTTTCATGAAGTGATTCTAGTTCAAAAAATTCTAAATCATAGCTAGAATTAATGTTTTTTTGTTCTAGTTCTCTTAAAAAAGAAAGTCAAACTTGAGCTAAAACATTAGCATCATAATCAGCTCTATGGGCTACAGTTGAGTCATAATTTATATTTAATCTTGTTGCCAAATTTTCCAATCTAAATTTTTTAGCATCTGGATTGATAATTCTTGCCACTATAAGTGTATCAATAGCTTCAATATCTAATTTTGGTAAATTAAAAACTCTTATTTTTTCATTAACAAAATTTATATCAAAATTAGCATTATGAGCTACTGCAATGGAATTATCTAAAATTTCTCTAATTTTTTTTATTCCTTCTTCTTGTGAAATTGCATTAATTAAATCTGCTTCTGTAATGTTTGTAATTTCTGTAATATACTTTGGTAAAGGTTTATTAGGTTTTATAAAAAATTGAATATTTTCCTTTATTTTTCCGTGTTCTATGACAACTGCACCAAATTCAATGATTTCGTCATATCTAGGAGATAAACCTGTTGTTTCTAAGTCAAAAACCACGTATTTAGCATTCTTTAATAAAGAATCTTTTTTTGCATTTATAACAGCATTATTTTTATATTCGATAGTGTTAAAAGTAGAACCATAAATTGCTTTTATCTTGTGTTTTTTTGCTGAATGATAAAATTCAGGAAAAGACTGAACAGAATCAACATCAGCAATACCAATTGCACTGTGATTAAATTTTTTTGCTGCAAGCACATATTCTTCTGCTGTTGATATTCCGTCCATAGCATTCATATTGCTTCTTGCATAAAATTCAACTCTTGTTTCTTTCTCTTTATCGATTCTTTCATCTTTTTTGAGTTCTATAAATTCTATTTTTTTAGCACTAATTACTTTAGTTTTTAAATACTCATCTTTTGTATTAGAACCATATGCAGTTATTGTTTTACCTACTACATATTTTTCCTGTTCTTCTTTTTCTTGATCAGTTTTTGAAAATATTTTAACTTTAATAGCTTCTTCATAATCTGTTATTGTTAAAATTGTTATTCATAAACCGGTTTTAGTTTTTTGAACATCTCTTTTAAAAATTTCACCAGTAACTATAACATTAAATTCTTCGCTTTCTAATGCTTCTTTTATAGATAAAGGAGTATAACTTTTATTTTTCATAAAAGAAGTAAAATCCTTTTTGAAACCTATATTATTGCTATTTTCAGTTTGTTTAACACTTTTGAGAAAATCTTGTTTCATTTTTTCTTCTTTGAACATTTCTTCAATTCTTAATTTTTGTGCTTCTTTTTCTTTTTCTTCATCAATTTTAAATTCTACTTTAAAGTTTTCAAAACCTCAGTTTTGCATATATGTTTCTATTTGATTTAATTTTTCAATTTTTGCGTCTAATTCATTTCTAACAAAAATTGTTAAAATATTGCTTTTTGAAAACTCATAATTTTTGTTTTCAAAAAAATCAAATAAATTATTAACTAAAAGAAAAGCATATTCAAAATAATCTTTCACTAAAAATTCTTTTTTGGAATCATCAAAATATTTAATTTTAATTTCAAAATTAAGTTTTGCTTTTCTAACTTTAGAATAAAATTGTCTAAATAATGAAATTTTAACAATGTCTCTAAAATTAAAATAGACTAAATAATAATTACCTTCTCTGCTAACTTGTTCAATTTCGACACCATAAAATTCTTCAGTTGGTTCAAATTCAATTTCTTGACAAAATTTTTTAAATGTTTCGTTCATATAACTCCTTTTATTTATGCTTATTATAAAAAATAATTATACTATCTTTTTTGCTAAAAATTCAAATGAAAAGAGTAAGTTTTTTACAACTTACTCTTATTTTGTTTTCTCTTTGAAATTCAGTGTCAAAGACCTCAAATTGCATAACCAATTAACATTGTTCCTGCATAACTTGGTAATAAAATTGCTGTACTTAATGTATATTCTTCACCTACCATTGGTGGTATAAAAGAAATTAAAATTACGAAAATTATAACTAACATTCCAAAATATAATAATATTTGTTCTCAAATTGGGATTTTAAATTCTTTATACTTATAACCAATTACAAGAATACTAAATATAGTGAGTAAATATTGCATTAAGAACACAATATTACCAGCATTTAGAATTGCATGGAATTTGTCTTCTATTCCTAAAAAATAAGGAATTAGAGTAAAAATAATCATAGATATAGATGCAAAAATAGTACAAAAAATAATGGCATTTTTATAATTATTATTTTTTCCTTTTATTGCTAATGAACTTGGTAAAAATCCATCTTCTGCTAAAGGTACAACTGTTCTTGCATAATAAACTAATGAACTAATTGAAGAAGTTGTTCTGTTAAAAAATAACCCTATTGCAAATAATATAACTCCTGTAATTCCAAAAACTAGTTTGAATAAATTTGAAAAGGAATTTGTAGTATCGTTAAAAGAAACTCCTAAAAAAATTAAATAAAAGATTAAATAAAAACTTAAAATTATTATAAAAATTAAAACTAAAATTTTCTTAAATCTTTTTGTTTCAACATCAGCAGATAAACCTGCTAAACCTTCTAAACCACCAAAAGCATAAATAAAACTTAAAACCGAACCAACTATTACCCCTATAGTTATTTCATCTTTGCTTAATAATTTAGATGCAAAATCTAACTGTGTTGCTGAAAGGTAAATTACTATAAATAAACCTGTTATTATTGTTATTCATTTTATAATCGCTGATATAAAAATAAATCATTTTGATATTTTTAAACCCAAAGCACTTACTATTGTAGTTAATAAGAAAAACACAATAGAAACTGCAAGATAAATTTCTTGATGTTCTTTATCGAGTTCGCTTAATAAACCAGAAAAGAACAATGGAGTCGTAGCAGAAAATAAAGGAACTTGAGCAAATTGATTCCATCCTTGAAAAAAGATAAATCACCTTTGTTTTGGAAAAGCTTTTTTTCCATATACATAACTTCCACCAACTTCAGAACCAAAATTTTCTCCACCTCTGGCAAAAGCAAGCATAACAGCACCACAAATGAAGGCTGTTAATACAAAAATAAGCATTCCTCAAAGTCCTTTACTAATAACACCAGCAATTGTTACTATAAAACCAAAACCAACTATATAGTTTAGTCCAAATAGTAAAAACTGCCTTTCTGAAAATTTATTCTTCAATATTTATTCCCCTTTCGTTGTTATTAAAATAAACAACTACATAATTATAGAAAAAAAACAAAAATTTTATAAAAAATGAGCTTTCAAATGAAAAAATTGTGTTTTTTTGCCCTTTTTCATTATAAAGCTTATAAATTTTCTTTAATTTCTTCTGTAATTTTGAAGTTAATTTTAGCTACTTGATCTAAATTTTCAAATCCGTATTTTGTTACAAATTCAAATGCACATTTTTTTGCATCTTTAGTAGCACCTAATAAAAATTTAAAGTTTCATTTTTGGTTTTGGTCTTCCATTTTTTGCAATAAAAATTCTCTTGCAATAATTGAAGCGCAGCCAACTTCTAAAAATTTGTCTTCTGCTTTTGTTTCTAGTTTCAATTTAGATTTAATTGTTGTAACTTGTAGTGATGAATTCACTAATTTATTAATATATTTATTAATGGAATTTGTTGTAGAAAATTGATCAATAATAACTTCATTTGCTGTATATTTTTTTTCTAGTTTATTTATATTTTGTAAATGTAACAACATTTTTAATTCATTTGCATTCAGAAATTTAGATAAATAGTTATATTGTTTTTGACTTAAAAAACTGATTGAAAAATAGCAATTTTCCTTTATTTTAGGAGTAAGTTCAATAATTTTAGAATCTGTTATTTTTTTGGAATCTTTAATATTTAATAAAGAAATTTTTTCCAAATTTTCTTTAGGTATTAAAACTGCAGCAGCGACTAATGGACTTAAATAATCACCCACTCCAGTTTCATCACAGCCGATTTTTCCATCAATCATTTTAAGTTATTTCTGCTTCTTTGTTATTTCTAGATTCTCTTATTTTTTTGCTTTTTTCTTTTTCTTTACTTGGATCTTTTAAAAATTTTTTAATGTAGTGTCCTACACCACCTTCTTTATTTGTTTTTTTCAAGACTACTGTTGCAATTCTTTTAATTCTTTGTTCGCTATTTCCCATAGCAACTGCAACATTTGTAACATGAAACATCGAAACGTCATTATAACCATCACCAATACTTATGGTATTATCTACATCTATATCGTAATATCTCATTAATAAAGAAACAACTTTAGCTTTATTAACTCCAACTGAAGTAATATCAAATACAGGTGTTAAACCTTCACCTTTTGATCAAGAAGAAAATTCCCCTAAATCTCCGAATTTTCTTTCTAAATAGGTTTTTAATTCATATACATCAGTGGTTTCTTTTACATCAAAAACAATTCCTGTTGGTTTTAAAGGTAATTTATTTAAATTAATTCCTACAGTAAATTTTAAAGAATCACTAAATCCAAAAACTCTCTCTAAAGCCTCATCTCTTTTTTTAAGTTGAACTCAACCTGGTCCTTCAATTGCAATGTTAGAAATTTCTTTTTTTACCCTTTTATCCCCTAAAATATAAAGCATTTCGTTTAAATTTAGATAATGAATTTGTGGAATAAAAAAGTCATCAACAGGATTATGAATATGAGCACCATTGTAATTACCAACAACTGTGTCTAAATTTAATTTTTCATAAATTGGTTTAGTACTTCTTCATGGACGACCAGTTATTATACAAACTACATGCCCTTGACTTTTTGCTAATTTTATTGCTTCTATTGTGTCTGGATGCATTTCTCCAGTTGCTGAATTTGCTAAAACTGTACCATCTAAGTCCAAAGCAAATAAATATCTTTGTTTTTTATTTTTCATCTTTCTCCTAAAAAATATTAATTATTAAAATTCCTATAACCAAACAAAAAAGAACTAAAAATGTTGAATCAAATCTATCCATTATCCCGCCGTGATTGGGCAATAAATTTGAAAAATCTTTTATAGATAAATGTCTTTTTATTAATGAAAATAATAAATCTCCTAGAATCGAAGCAATTGGTAAAATCAATGACATAACTAATGCAAAAATTATTTTTTCATTGTTTGCAAAAGGAAAAATGGAACTAAAATATAAACAACAAAAAGTAAAAATTCCAGAAAATAAAACAGAAATGATTGCTCCTTCTCAAGTTTTTTTAGGCGAAATCTTTGGTGCTAATTTTCTTTTAAAAATTTTGTTGCCCAGTAAAGAACCCCCAAATAAACCAAAAGTATCGGAAATTCCTGCAATAAATCCAATTATAAGAACAGCATAAACACTATAAACATTAAAAATAAATAAATATTTTCCAAATAAAGAAATTGAAGAAAGTACTAAATAAATTAATATATAGTTAAAAACATTTTGTGTTTCTTTATCAATAAAACTAATAATTAAAAGCAAAATAAATAAAGAAATTAAAAATATTCCAGTTTCTAAATCTAATGTTAGATAAGAAATTAAATCTTCAAAATGATTTATACCATCTTTAACTATTGATAAGAAATTATCTATAGATAAAAAGTAAGTCATATTGGATAAAACAATTAAAGGAATGAATATCAACTTTTTAATTTTAAAATTTTTGAGAATTTCGTATGAACCATAAGAACTTAAAACAATAAAAAAGAGTAAACCAAAAATTCTTCCACCAATTCCCAAAAAATAAATTGAAAAAAAACTTGGAAATAAAATTAAAAAAATCAATAATACCACAATTGTTCTTACTAAAATTTTATTTTTTAGAAGGCAATTTCATTTATTTTCTATTTTCATAATATTCTTTAGATAGTCATTAAATCTTTTTCTTTTTCATCTGCTATTTTAGAAATTAAATCAATTTTTTTATCAACATTTTGTTGAATAACTTCTAAATATCTTTTTTGCTCATCTTCGCTTAATTCTTCATCTTTTTTAACATCTTTATTTATTTCTTGTCTTATTAATCTTATTCCAACTTTTGCTTCTTCAATTGTTTTAGATAAACTTTTAACTAGTTCTCTTCTTCTTTCTGTAGTTAAAGGCGGAAAAGTTAATCTTATTTGATGTCCTTCATTAGTTACTTGAATATTTAAATTATGTGCTACTAATGTTGCATAAACTTCTTTAACAGAAGAAATGTCAAATGGTTTTATTAACAATTGTTGTGGTTGTGGCACTGAAATTGATGCTAATTGTTCAATAGGAGTTAATGTATCGTAATAATTAACTTTTATGTATGCTACTAATTGCGGATTTGCCCGTCCTGTAGAGATTTTAGTTAATTGTCTTTCAAAATTATCAATAACTTTTTCTGTTTTTTCTTCAAATTCTAATAAATATAAATCTAATTCCATATTAATTAATTACCTTTGTATGTTTTATTTCTCCAGTTATAGCTCTTAAAATTGAATTTTCTTCATTTATGTTAAAAACTATAAGCTCAATATTATTATCTTTTGCCATAGAAAAGGATGTAGAATCCATTACTTTTAGATTTCTTTCTAAAATTTCATCATATGTTATTTTTTCAAATCATTGTGCATTAGGATTTAATTTTGGATCTGAATCATAAACTCCTGCAACATTATTTTTACCAACTAATATTACATCAGCATTTATTTCTGAAGCAAATAAAGTGGCTGCAGTGTCTGTTGTAAAAAATGGTCTTCCTGTTCCTCCAACAAAAATTATTATTTCTTTTTGTGATAAATATTTATCTGTTTTTTCATTAATATAGTATTCTGAAACTCTTTTATCAAAGTTTATAGAAGACAATACTCTTGCAGATAAACCCTCCTGTTCAAAACCTGATTGTAATGCTAAACCATTCATCACAGTTGCAAGCATCCCTATATAATCAGCTCTATTTCTGGAAATTCCGTTTTTTTCAGCTGAAGCTCCCCTTCAAAAGTTTCCGCCACCAACAACAACAGCAACTTCGATTCCCATTTTAATAACTTCTTTTAATTGTTTTGCAATTTTTTTTACCATGTTATTATCAATTGCTAACCTAGTTTCTTTATTTGCTAAACTTTCTCCTGAAAGTTTTAATAAAATTCTCTTATATTTATATTCCATTATTCACCAACTTATAATTTATTTATTTAAATTTTAATACTTTTTTAATAAAAAACTAATAAATTATTTAATATATTAAAAAAAGAAACTGATTTAATTTTCATTTATTTAAAAAAATAATGCAATAAATGATAAAATTTCATAAGGTAAAAACATTAAAACTAGAAAGGCACAATTTAATGACAGAAATTTTTGGAGAAATTT
Source organism: Mycoplasma sp. 613B (assembly GCF_054343485.1). Taxonomy (NCBI): domain Bacteria; kingdom Bacillati; phylum Mycoplasmatota; class Mollicutes; order Mycoplasmatales; family Mycoplasmataceae; genus Mycoplasma; species Mycoplasma sp. 613B. Next base: position 21,621 of record NZ_JBTGVH010000015.1, read on the forward strand.
TCGGTTGATTTGGAGTTATTTTTACGGTTGCTTTTGCAGTTCCGCAATTAATAAAGACTTTTAAAGAAAAAAGCGGGAAAGTTAATTTATTAAGTTTCTTTATTTTCTTTTTTGGGGTTACTTTATGATCAATTTATGCTTCTTTACTTGAATTTAAAAAAATTCAATTAGTAGTTGCCAATTTACTTTCTTTAGTTCTTTTAACAATTACTATTAATTTATTTTTAAAGTATAGAGAATCAAAATTTTATAAACCTTTTATTTTCTTATCAACAATATATAATATAGGAGTAATTTGCTTTGCTTCGATTGCATATCACAACGGGTGAAAATTGAACTCAATTGCTGATGCTATTTTTGGAATAGCTGCTGCATCAGGAACCTCTTTTGCTTTTGCGCCACAAACATTTATGATTATCAAAACAAGAAATGTTAAAGATTTATCTCTTATTACTTTAATTTTAGGGTTTTTAATTAATTTTAGCTGAGAAATTTATTGATTCATCATTGGTTTTTCAACAGGATTAATAACAAAAGTAGATATAATTTACATTTTAATTGTTCAAGCAATTGCAATGATAATTTATACAATACAAATAGTGTTGTTATTAAAAGAAAAATCAACCAAAATAAAGCATAAATAAACTATTTCTTTACACCAAAACCTTTATAAGTAGTTTCTTTATTTTTAATTTTATTATCTTTATGTTCAGATAATGACATAAAGGTTTTTTTATAAAATTTATTATTTAATTTTGTTATTAAATTTTGAATTTTTTTATTTTCTCCTTCTTCTTCAATTATACTTATTTGTGAGAAACTTGCAACTAAATTATTAAAACCACAAGTGATAAATTTAACTGGTTGTTCATTTCATATTTGATCTAGCATTTTGCTTAAATGATTATAAACAACTTCTTCATTATTTGTTAAATTAGAAAGAGTCAATTTTTTGGATTTTTTTTCTAAATCTGTATAAATCACTAAAAATAAATTTTTTGAAAATAATTGTTTTCTCTGTAAATTAGAACAAATTGTTCTGGAAATATGTTTTATACTTTCTAATAAAACTTTTCTTTCTGTAACCCAATTATCAGCATCAAAAGATATTTGTTGTGAAATTCCTTTAGGTTCTTCATACTTATAATTTACAAAATCATCACCGTTGTTTTCTAAATTATTTAAAAGATCGAAATCTCTTTTATGAACCTTTTGATTTATTGCTAAATCTTTTTTTATTTTTTTATAAAAATCTTCAATAGTATAAATTTTTAAATTTTGAAATTTGATATAGGAAGATTTTCCTATACCATAACATTTATCGATTGATAATGGTAAAATTTCTTTTTTAATATCTTTTTGCTCTAATATTTTTAAACCAAATGGTTTAGCTAAATTGGTTGCCATTTTTGCCAAAAATTTATTATAAGAAACACCAATTGTAATAGGCAAATCTAAAAATTTTTTTACATCATTTTGAATAGAAGAAATCATAAAATTTAAATTGTTATTAAATTTTTTAACTAATTCAGTAGCATCCATAAAACACTCATCAATAGAAATGATTTCAATTTTTTTTGTATATTTTCTTTTTAAAAAATCAAAAAAATTTTCAGATTCTTTTAAATATAAATTATAGTTTGGTTCCACAACAACTATATTTGGAATTATTTCTTTTACTTTTGACAATAATCAAGGAACTTTAGCACCTTTATTTTTCGCTTCGTAAGACAACGAAACAACAATAGAATTTTTTCTATTGTAAGCTATAGCAATTTCTTTTTTTTCTAAAAGTTTATTATTCTTTCTCTCTGCAGACACAAAGAAAGAATCTATATCAATATGTAATATAACTTTTTTATTTGACATTTTATAATGTATTTTATTGTTTCTTTTCTTCTAAAAGAACTATAACGTCTTTTATTTTTGATATTTTCATTAATTCTTCATCTGAAATAGATATTGATAATTCACTTTCAATATCTGTTATCATTTCAACTAAGTCAAGAGAATCAACTCCAATTTCAAAAATATCACTTTCTTCAGTGAATTTTTTATTTGTAATTTTTTTTAATTTTTCAAAAACGAAATCTTTCATAAAATAAATTATATATCATTATTTTCTATATTTAAATGATAATTTTTATAAACTTTTAGATCTTCATTAATCCAAATAAACTCTACTAAAACACTTTTTTTATTTTCGTATTTGTAATTGAACTTTATATCACCATAAGACACACCAAGTCTTTTTATAATATCTGTTATAAAAAAAGAAATCATTTTATCATTTATTACAGGTTCTCCATTTTCAATTTCAATATAATCATAATATTCTCTTGCATCAACTTCTGGGAAAATATCATTTTCAGTTAAGAAAAATGATTCGTTATTATTTGTAATTTTTTTATTTTTTGAAGAATCTTCGCTTTTTAAAGCTAAATATATAACTTGGATAGTTATAGCAATAACAGAAGCAACAGAAAGAGAAGAGTATAAAATTATTTTTTTCTTTTTAAAGAGAATTTCCTTTATTTTCGACAATTTCTTCTTCATCTTTTTTGTATAATTTTTTTAATCCATCAAGAGTAATTGTAGTATCTAATAAAAATTTAAATTGACTATTTTTTATTAGATAATGATCCACTTCTGAAATTCTAGGTTCTTTATAACTAGAAATATAAAATTTTACTTTTCCATCATTTTTATCTAAAAATTTATGTTTAATTTTTTGTTTATAACTCAAAGTGATGTCTTCGAAATCTTTATTTATATCAATTTTAATGCGTGGAAAGATTTCTCCTGAGAAATTATAGGGAATAATAAAACCTCGCTTAGAATAACTATTTATGCCCTTTACAGTGGTTTTTTTCTCAAAATCATAATATGTATTATCTACAATTTTGATTTTTCCTATAACTTTTTTACCATTAATAAACTCAACTTTATCATTTTTTTCAAAATATAAATTTAGTTTTTCTTGATTTTCGATTGGTAAGTTTTCAACAAACTTAGGTTTTAAATTTAAATCTCTTTCTATAAGTTCTTCATTATATGCATCGTTATATGCAACTACATCAAATAATGTTTCGTTGTATTCTCCTAATTTTAGTTTTGTAGGATAAAATACTAAATTGTTATAAAGTAATTTATCATAAGAATTTTGATATTTATCATTTATTGTGTTTGCAAAACTTGAAGTTCTAAGGGCTTTAACTGATTTAAATATAATACTATCATCTACAAAAAAATCTTTTTGTAAAAGTGGATTTTTAACTAATTTTAATTGAGTTACAATTAAAGGATCTTCTTTCTTATTTTCTATTGAACTAATTAAACTTAAAGTTTTAATATCTGAAAAAGTATTTTTTTTAAATTCCAAAAACGGAATTATAAAATTTTCATAAGATTCCTCATTTATCTCTTTAATTACAGAAAAATCTAAAGGTTGGTTATTTAATTGGATACTAAATTCTACTTTCTTTTGATTTCTAGAAAAATATGTAGATTTAATTGAAAATGTATCATCAATAATGTTTCTTTTGATTTCTATAAAATGTCTTTCACCCATTGGTGTATTTTTAGAAATGATTTTACTTTTTTTAACTTCAAAAACTGATTCTATTTCATTTATTTCTTTATACTCAGATAGATGCTGGATATTGTCCATATAAGTAAAATAAGAATCTGTCGATTGCTTTGTTGATATTTTTACCTAAATTTTTACTATTTTTCTATACTTAGCAAAAAATGACACATTTTCAACAA
>NZ_JBTGVH010000016.1:0-20927 GCF_054343485.1 Mycoplasma sp. 613B
TTTTTGATAAAATTAAAATATGAAAAATATTATAGAAATAGAAAATTTACTTTATAAAAAAGAAAATAAAAACATTTTACAAATAGAATCTTTATCTATTCCAGAAAAGAAAATCATTTCTATAGTAGGACCTTCTGGTGCTGGTAAAACAACTTTATTAAATTTGCTGTCACAATTAGAAAATCAATTTAGTGGAAATATTAAATTTTTAAATAATTTAAAATTAGAACAAATAGGATATATTTTACAAGAAAATGTTTTATATGAGCATTTATCAGTTTTTCACAACATTTATTTAAGTGCTAAAAATTCATTAAATTGAAAAAAAGAAAAAAGAATTAAATTTTTAGAAAATTTTTTCAAGCATAGTAATCAACAAATTGAAAACCAATTATCTAAAAAAATAAAGAAATATACAGAAAATATTTCTTTTAAAAAGGAAAAATGGTTATTTTGATCCCTATGATGAAAATTCTTGTTTTTAACTTTAAAATACGATAAAAAGCAAATAAAAAAAATATGAAATTTTTTATTTTTTATAAAAAAAACTTTTAAAAAAGATCTAAAAGTTATTGCAGAAAAACTTGAAATTAACACTTTAATAAAACAAGAAGCAAACAAAATTTCAGGCGGTCAAAAACAAAGAGTAGCAATTGCAAAAGCATTAATTAAAAACAATAAACTTTTGTTACTGGATGAACCTTTTTCAGCTCTAGATATTAAAATTAAAGAAAAAACTTTAGAATGAGTTATTAAATTAAAACAAGAATTTGATTTATCAATAATTTTAATAACCCACGATCAAGCAGATGCACTCAAAATAAGTGATTATATTTTAGTTTTAAATAACGGAAAAATAGAACAATTTGACTTAACAGAAAATATGTTAAATAAACCTAATAATTATTTTGTAGCAGATTTTTTTAATTATCCAAAACTTAATTTATTAAGAAAAACAGAGCAAAACTCTTTTTATGTAAGAGCAAAAGATGTAGTAATTACTAAAAGTCAAGAAAAATCAGAATTTAAAATCATCGATAAACAGATAGTTGGAAATTTTATTATTTATAAGGTAGCAAGTGAAAATAATGTTTTAACTTCTATTTCGATTGATGAGTCATTGGAAATAAATGATTTTGTTAAAGTTGATATTAATAATGAAAAAATTTTGGAGTTTTCAAATGAAAAAAAATAACATAGAAATGACAAAAATAAAGAAAAAAACAGTAAAAATAACAAAAATATTTTTATTAATTTTACCTTTACTCATTTTGCTGTTTCTATTTTATATTTATCCAATTATAAAATCTACTTATGAATCATTTATTGTTTTTCCAAGTTCGACAAAAAAAACAATATTTATTTATGGACTCAATAATTTTAATAATGTAATAAACGATTCTAATTTTAAAATTGCCATTGAAAATTCTACCTTTTTATTTTTTGTCCCAACATTTATATCTTTATTTTTATCTATTTTTATTGCTTATATGTTGAGTACAATTTCAATGAAAAAAACACAAAATTTATTTTTAAAACTTATTTATTCGCAATTTTTTATTTCTTATTTTGCTGTAGGAATTGCTTTTTTATTGCTTTTTGGAGAACAGAACTTATTTTTTAAAATCTTTAATTCCAATGCTAGTTTTACTCACGGAAATAATAAATTAAATATAAAATTATATCTTTTCATTTTTCAAGTTTGAAGATCACTTTCCTTTAATATAGTTATATTTACTTTTATTTTTATTTCAATAAATAAAAAATATTATAAAGTTATGATTTTAGATAATTTAAATTTTTGAGATAAAATGAAATATTTATATTTCAAAGAATTTCAAAAACACTTATTAATTATTATATATACAAATTTAGTTTTTTCTGCTCTTTTATATCCAGGAGCAATTATGGAAGAAGATAAAATAGAAGAACTACAAGCTCATACATTATCTAGTTATGTTTTGAGCTTAATTCAACCAATAAATGGAACTTTGGAAATAGACATTAATAAGGCATATGCTGCAAGTATTTTATCTCTATTTTATTTATTATTTTTATTTTTAATCACTTACATATTTTTCTTTTTAGTGCGTTTTTTCTTTATAAAAATCAAAAAAGGAGAAAAATATGATTAAAAAAATTACCAAAGAAATTATTAAAATTTTAATCTTGTTATTTATTTTATTATTAATTTTATTTCCTTTATATATATTATTAATCACTTCATTAAAAAGTAATTATTCCACTTCTAATAATAATTATTCATTAATTTTAAAAGAGTTTGAATGATCGAATTTTAATTTTTTCAAAAATTCAATATTTTGAAAAGCAGTTTTTTTATCAATGTCAAGTTCTTTACTGCTTATATGTTTAAGAGTGGTTTTTTATACATTATTTATAGTTGGTTTATCTAAAATTAATCAAAAAATAAAAAAAGCAATTTTACTTTTTATTATGTTTTTTTCTTTTATTCCAGAATTTTCTATTTATCTTTCATTAAGAGAAATATTATCCAATTTTCATATAATAAATAATTTATCAGTTTTTTCAATTGTTTCTAATTCTATATTTTCTTATTTTTTTATTTATAATCTATTAATTAATTTTGAAAAAACAAAAAATCAATATTGAAAAGTTATTAAATTAGATAATTTAAATATATTTCAAAAAATCTATTTAGTTTATTGAAAAGAAATGAGAAATTATTATATATTATTAATTATTTTTAGTTTTATTTCATCGTGAAATGATTATCTATGACCAAATTTTTTATTATCTAGCACAGACTCTAAAACTGTTGGTATTTGATTTAGACAAATAGGTGAAACTCCTTCAGGGGGATATTTTTTAAATATTCAAGCAGCCGGTTCTTTGGTTGTTATATTATTGCCTTTAGGAATTTATTTTACTTTTTCCCAAAAAATTATCAAATTTTAATTTTTTCACCTTTTATTTTAAAAAAGTATTAAAATTAAAATACTATAAAATTATTTTTTAGGAGAACAATGAATAAGAAAATATTAAAAAGTTTTTTTTCAATTACAACACTAGCAAGTGTGATTTCACTTGCAAGTTGTAATAATCAAAATCAAACAACAATTGAAAAAAAATACGAAACTAAAAAGGCACAAGATAATAAAATAGTTTTTGCAACAGCTCAAAGCAAAGTTTATCCTTTAATGATTGCAATGCAAGAACTAGTTCCTTTATACAATGAAGTTATGAAAGATAATCCTGATTTTCTTCCTATAGAACTACAGTTATCGGATAAAAGCGGAGCAAATAGCGAACTTGAATTAGCTGCTAATGAAGCAAAATATATTAAAGAAGATAGTGAAAAATTAGCTAACTTAATATTAGGAAACCAAAGTGGAGCATTTTTAGTTAATCAATATGGTAAATTATTAGAAACAAAAGATATTTTACCTAATTCATCTTTTATTAGTAAAATTTTAAAAACACATACAAAATTAGTTGGAGAAAACATCAAGGATGATACTAAAATCTTTAATTTACCTTTTGATTTAAGTGATATAGATGCTTTTTCTATTAACATAGACTTACTTGGTAAAATTTTTGAATTGTTAGAACAAAACAATGCACAAATAGATAAAAATAGTGAAGTTTATAAATACATTCAACAAAATAAAGGAAATGGAAGAAACATTCCAGAAGATTCAATAATAAATTTCATAAAAGTAAAAGCAAATAATAATATTAACAATATTGTAGTTAATGATGAAACATTTAACAATATTACTAAAATTTTTGAATTTGCTAGATTAGTGCATAATTCCTTTGAAATCGACCAAGATAAAGCTACTAAATTTGGTAAAGATATAAGAGATTTAGCAATATTTTCTATTGACTATCAAGAAGACACATTTTTTAAAGTATTAAATAATAAACTCAAAGGTAAAAAACTTTGGACTTTAAAAGAATCTAAAAATCCTTATGATTTATCAGAAATAGATTATGCAATTGCTAACGACACAGAAATTCAAAGAATTTTTAAAGAAACATTTGATGAATTTGTGCAAAAAAACAGCAAATTAGAAATAAATAAAGCAAACACTACAACAAAAAAACCTGTATTTTATGATGTAAAATATGAAAACAATAAAAACGAATGAGCTTCTTGAGACATAAGAGAATACAAAACAGTTTTTGCTTTTGCAGCAGCTGTTGGTTATGAACAATCTATAGATAGTCCTACAAGTAGAGCATTTTTTGCAAAAAATAATAAAGAGATATCAGATAAATTTACAAGTGATTTAGATGTTTGATTAAGACCACAAGTTACAAAAAATTTACCAAGTGATAATTACTCATCTTACTTTGAAGGAGGTTCAAGTTTAATTCCTATTTCTGTTGATAATGGTGGAAAAGAAGATAAAGCAACAAAATTATTTTTAAAATGATTATATTCCGGAGAAGTTGATTATCGTGGTAAAAAGATTAAAGTAAGTGATTTAATTTCACAAAAATCATCTTATATTATTCCATTAAAAGAAAAATTAAATACAGAATCTGCAAATTGATATGACCATCAAATTGAATCTTTATCAACACAAAGTAATGAAAACGGAACAAAAATAGATACTCTAAGCAAAAAAACAACTAAAACACCAGAAGAAGAAAAAGAAATTGAAAATTTACGTAAAGAAAACGCAAAAATAGAAACAGAAATAAATTACGTAAAAGCAGCTAAAATTTCATACGAAAGTTTAAAAAACTTCGTAGATAAAGAACAAGAAGACAATGTCTTTTTACCAATAGATCAAAAATCTTCAAAAATTATTAAAGAAATTCAAACAATGCTTTTAAATTCTACTTTAAAAGAAAATTCAACTAAAATTTCTGGAGAAGCAGCATTAAATAAAATTTTAGAAATAATAAGATCAAAAGAATAGGAAAGAATGAATTGAAAAGACAGAAAATATTACAATGAAGTACATTATTTTATAGATAAAATCAATAAAAAAGTAATTTTAGAAAAAAGTTTTCACGAACAACTTTTAAAAAACAAAGGAACTTGAAACGGATTTAAAAAAATAGGTGGTTCGTCAATTGGCGATGTATTAGAACTTGATCAATTTAAATCTCAATTTCTAGCTTTTATAAGAATGTCTAAATTAGATATGCCTATTTTAGATACTAAATACATAGATGCCGGAGTAGCAATCGAACCTAAAGTTATTGATGTCATAAGAAAAATGACACAAAAAGAAGTGGAAGTTTTTCCACCTGAAAAATATTCATATGACTATTTTAAAGGTAAAGACGATATTATCGGTGGAATTCCTGATGGATACATCAAAGATTTAAATATGATTTTAGAAATTAAAACAACTCAAAGCAAAAATTTCGATAAATGAGAAAAAGGTGATTTACCTTCTGCTTATTTAAAACAAGCACAACTTTATTCTTATTTAATGGGTTGTGATACTTTTGCAATAGTAGCAACATTTTTAGAACAAGAAGATTATTTAGATCCAGAAAATTATCCAATTGAAAAAAGAAAAATAAGAACTTATAAATATAAAACAAATGTACCACAAATCGAAGATGACATTGTTAAAATAAAGGAATGATATAATTTTTACACAACAAAAGGATATTCACCACAATACAATGAAAGAACTGATGGAGAGTTATTAGAATATCTTGAATGTAGAAATGAAGAAGAATGGATAAAATTAATAGATAAGTGAACTTTACAAGGGAAAATCAAAGTAAAATAGTGGAAAAAGACTTTATAACTTTTAATCATTTTTATAAATACAAAACTTGTCAAAAATATTTTATTTGAAATAAAATTGATACTCAAAAAAATGATTTTGATATCGATGAAGAAGAACAATCAGAAAAATTTTGAGATGCTGTTAATTTTAGTGAATTACTTAATGAAGAAAATTTAAATTTTGTTTCTACAAGAGCATCTGTTTTTACTTCATTAGAAAGAGAATTTGAAAATTTTATACAGCAAAAATACCGGATAAACAATGTTTATGTTGTTAAATCCAAAAATAACGAAGAAGCAATAATTGAAACTGAAAACATATTAAGAAATAACAAATATAAAGTGATTTTATATCCAGTTTTTAAATATAAAAATGCAATTGCAAAACCAACATTAATTGATTTAGAAAATAAAAAAATTTCTATTTTAAAACTTTCTACATCTACCAAAAGAAAAGATATTCTTCGTCCTTTTTGAGACTTTTGAATAACAAACAAAATTATTAAACTCGAGAATATTTCTTTATTTTTGCTAAATTTAAGTGAAGAAAGTAAAAAAGATTCAAAAGATTTTTCTGAAGTATTTTATTTAAACATAAACAAAACTAAAAAAAGTTTATCTAAATCAATGGAAAAAGAATTAAATAATGATTTGTTTTTTTATAAAACAATTATATATCAACAAGGATTAACTCCTCAAGAATACGATTCTATGATAAAAGGAGAGTTTGTTCCTGAAAATAATATTTATGCAATGATTTCTTCAAGAACATTACCTATAAATTCAAAAAAGGATGAATATTATGATTTTGAAACTATTGAAGAAATTATCGAAAATATAAATGAAGCTAAGTCTATTAATGATTTTGATAATTTAACAACTGAAGATAATTCACTTTTTGGAACAAATTCAGATTTTAATGATATTTTGTCTTTAAAAGAACCAACTATATTTGGTTATAGTGGTAATATTTTAAAAAAAGAAAAAATCATTTCTTTAATTGAAAATAAAAATATAGCAAGTATAAAAACCCAATTAAGCGATAATTTCCTTTATTCTCAAATAAATTCACAAGATATTAAAATTTTTAAATCAGCAGAATTAGAAAATATAATTGATATTTTAAATGATAAAAACAAAAGAATTGTATGATATGACTTTGAAGGATTTTCTTTACCTTATCCACCTATGAATGGAGTTTTACCATATCAGCAATTAGTTTTTCAACTTTCTATTAAAGAAACATTAGGTAATAAAATCATTTCTAACAATTTTGAAAATGAAAATGTTGTTTATGATCCACAAAAATTAACAATTAAAACTTTTGAAGAAATTATTACTAAAATATATTCTAATAAAGCTGATTATTTTGTTGTTTTTAATAAAGGTTATGAATTAACCAGAATTAAAGAAATGCTAAAACTTATAGAAAAAGAAGATTTACAAATGCATCAAAAATTAAGTAATTATTTTTCTCATATTGTTAAAAACACTATTGATTTAGCAGACTTTTTTAGTGGTTATTCAGAAACAAGAAAAAATCTACCTTTTATTTTTATTCCAGAGTTAAAAGGTTTTTATAGTATTAAAAAGATAGAAAAATATATAACAAAACACAATATTAAATTAGATCATTTAATAACTCCTTATGTAGAATTAGAAATTCAAAACGGATTAAGTGCTATGAACAAAGCAATAGCTCGTTACATCGGTTTCATCGGAGATAAAGAATGACAAGAAATTAAAAAAAATTTAAAAAAATATTGCGAAAACGACGTAATGGCAATGATAATGGTAAAAGATTTTATAAATTTTTTAATCAAAGAAAAAACTCAAAAAAGCAAAAAATAGTTTAAAAAAATGCTTATTTGAGTTTTTTTCTTCAATTTTAGTAAATTTAATTTTTTGGATATACTAAAAATTTATTTGTATACTTGCCAAAATAATAGTAAAATGAAAAAGATAAAAAAATAACTAAAGGAGATTTTATGAAAAAGAAAATCAAGATTAGTAAAAAGAAAATTTCTCTAATTTCAGTAGCAGCATTATTGACTACAAGTGCAATCTTAATACCATCTATTTTAATACCTACATTACATAAAAAAGATAATATGAACAATAGTGCTTTGGAAACTAATGAAAATGGTTCTGTAAACAATAACACTAATACCAAAAATAAAGGAAATACAGTAATTTCTGAAAATGAACAAGCTAATATGACCAGTAGAAATGGTCATAGTAATATTAATACAAAAGGCAATCAACAGACTGATAAAGAGATTAGTAATTCTGATGATACTGATAATTCAAATGTGAAAAATTCTAAATTATCACTTTCAGAATTCAAAACTTTTATTAATCAATTTAATAATGATTGATCAAATATAACTAAAGGAAAATCAGATTATAAATATCAATCTATAATTGATTTAAAAACAAAGATAGATCAAGAAATTAAAGATTTAGAACAAAAAGGAGAAGATTTTGATTATAACGATGCAAAAGTTAAGTATGAACAAGAATTAAAATCTTTACCAAAGAAAATTTACAAAATTGAAGATATTACTGTTATTAATATAGAAAAAGCAAATTTAGTTCAAAAAACTAATAGTATGTTTGTTTTATCTTTAGATGTTAATGTTGCAAACTTGAAAACTAAGGAAAATAGAGATTTGTTTTTATTAACTAATGATGAGCAAGTAACAACCAAAATTAAAAAGATAGATTTTAATACTTGATCCAAATTTGAAGATCAAGGTACACAAAAAATTGAATTTGTTATTGATTATGAAATTCCAAGAACAATCACTTTAACAAATTTAAAATTAGGAACACAAAATAATGATTTAATAATTAATCTTCCAGATTCTTTAAATAAATCTATAACATTCCAAAGTTTAGAGTCAATTGCTAAAAATTGACAAAAAGAATATGAACCACAAACAAATAAATATAAATTTTCATTTGAAATTTTCAATAATTTAACTTTAGGAAACAAAGCAAATAAAGTTACTTTTGAAACTTCAAATGGAAATATACAAGCGGATTTTGTTTTAGAAACATTAAACGAAAATACTCATAAATACACTATAACCGTAGATGGTCAAGGTAGTGGCGAAGAGGATTATTTAGTAAACAAAATGAAATTTGGAAATCAAACTCTTAGAACATTTACTTATAATGAAACAACATTAGCCCATATTAGAGATTGATATTACATCAAAAAACAACCACTAAGGGTAATAAATCTTGCTTTAAAACCAAGTGATTCCAATAATAGTTTATTATTAAGTTTCTTTTGAGAAACTAAAGATATACAACCTAAAACCAATGGTGAATATAAAGGCGTTGCTAAGTTAGAAAAGATTTCTAATGGAAAAGTTGTCAAAACAGAAACAAGAACTTTTAACATTAGTTCTGCTTCTGATGGTGCAGCATTTCTTTTAAGAAACCTAGATAGAACTTCAACTTATAGACTTGTTGAACTAAGAATTGATAATCATAGACAAACTTTAGATAAATGACAATATGGTCAAAGCAACGAAGCAACAACAAAGTAAAAAAATAATTCAAGTTTTTGAACTTGAATTTTATTTATGAAAATTAATTTGTTGATCTGCAAAAAATAAAATTTTATTATTTTTATCAAAACTAAAATAAATTTCAATTGATTCAGAATCACTTGCTTCATTGTTTATAAAGGTAATTTCCTTTATATTAGCAAAATCTTCATATTTCATTAAATTATTTAATAAATTAAAATCTATAAAAGAAATATTATGAAAATCTTTTGAATTTGAATATTCAATGTATTTAATAGATATTTTTTTATATCCTTTATTTTCACTATCTTGAATAAAAGTTTGCTTTAAATTAAATGTTAAAGTTTCAATGTTTGTGTTATTTCAAAAAGGATTGAAAACCATCGAAAGATTTTCATTATTGAATTCTAAATGTAAAAGATCATTGTTTTCAAAAGCACTTTCTTCAATGATTTCTACTTTAGCAGTAATGCTAATTTTTTCTAATTGGTTATCAGCAAAAGCAAATGATTTAATTTCTTTTAAGGAATTTGGCAATTCAGTTTTTTCTAAAAAATTAGTTTCAAATGCAGAGTCTTCAATTATTTCGATTTTATTATTTCAAACAATTTCTTTAATAGTGCAATTCATAAATGCAGAAAGTTTAATGATTTTTAAATTTTCTGGAAAGATAACCTTTTCAATCCCTTTGGTTGCAAAGGCTAACTCATCAATTATTTCTAAATCTTTAAAACTACTTAAATCTAAAATAGCATTTTGAAAATACTCTTTTTGCTTCAAGATTGCTAAAGATTCTTTTTTGGTTAATATTTTCATTTTTCTCCTTTGTCTTTACAATTTTATATTCTAATTGGAAAAATAGAAATAAAATCTTATTTTTTTCCTTTTTTTAGTAAAAATTGAATAAAAAATAAATATTAAGTGAAAGGAGGGACAAATGAAACAAAAAGTGACTTTGGTTAAGTTGACTAATGAAGAAATAGAAAACATTGGTGGATCTTTTGCATTTGCAGCAGTTCTACCTTATATCCCTTTAATGGTTAGTTCTATTGCTTCACTTGTTGCTTCTGCAAAAATGGCAACAAGTTCATCAGGAGAAATAAAAACCAAAGAAGGTTTATCTCAAAAATGAGATTCTCCAACAACAAAAGATAGTGGTAATACAAAAACCATAAATCCTATCTATTTTATTTACTAAAATTATTTTTTTTATATAATTATCAATATGAAAAAAAAGATTTCTATTAATAAAGTAATAAACTTTTTATTTTTATTCTCCTTTTTATTTTTTCTTATTTTTTTTACGTATGTTGCCATAACTAAAATCTTTAAAGATGCAAAATTAGAATTTATAATCGGTGGAATAATATTTTACTTCATAAATTGTTTATTTGCTATTTATTTATTTTTACAAGAAAGACATATAGATGCAAAAATTTCTTGAATATTAATTATCCTTATTTTCCCCTTTTTTGGTCCAATACTCTTTTTAATTTTTGGAAGAAAATATAATTATAGAATAAAAGAAAAAGACTATTTACTTAATAGAAATTTAACTCCTTATGATAATGATTTCTGTGGTTTTAATTGTAAACAAAATGTTAATTTAGATTTATTTGATAAAGCTCATAAAATATTTACAACAAATCCTAAAAATTTTAATAGTTCATTATACTTAAATGGTTATGATTTTTTTGAAAAGTTATTTTTAGATTTAAAAAATGCCAAAAAATTTATTTTCATAGAACTTTATATTATTAAAAATGATTTTATGTGGTTACAAATGAAAAATATTTTAATTCAAAAAGCAAAAGAAAATGTTGAAATTAAAATTATTTTAGATTGATTTGGATCTGCATCTCTTCCAAAAAAAGACTTTAAAGAATTAAAGAAATTAGGTATTCAATTTTATGTTTATAACAAAATTTGATTTCCTTTTATTCATTCTAAAAGTTTTTATAGAATTCATAAAAAACTTTTTATTATAGATGGTAAAATAGGTTACATTGGTGGAAATAATTTAAGTGATGAATATTCTAATTTTTCAACAAAATACGGAATTTGGTTCGATGCAAACTTAAGAATAAAAGGACAAATTGTTGTTGATTTAACCAATTCATTTATCAAAGATTGAAATTTATGAACTGATTATGAGATTACTGATATCAATTCTTATTTAAATATAAATTTCAATATGAATAATGATTTTAAAGAAAATTATGGATTAATTTTTGAAGGTGGTCCAAGATATGACGTTTCTTTTTTAGAAACCTTTATAATTCAAATGATATATTCTTCAAAAGAAAAAATTGAAATTTTTACTCCTTACTTCATTCCTACAAGAAGAATTTTTCTTGCTTTAAAAGAAATGATTATTCTAGGTAGAAAAGTTGAAATTTATTTACCTGGAAAATATGACAAAAAATACGTTGAATGATTCACAAAAGATTTTGCAAAACAACTTGAAGAATATGGTGCTCAAATATTTGAATTTAAAAATATTTTTTCTCACACTAAATCAATGATTATTGATGAAAATATAGCATATACTGGAACAATGAATTTAGATATTAGAAGCTTTTATTCTCAATATGAAATTAATGTTTTAATTCAAGGTCAATTTATTAAAAAATTTAATGAAAATATTAAAAATTTAAAAGAAAAAAATATTGTTATACCTAAAACTTTCACAAATACAAAACCTACTTCTAAAGTTAAAAAAATGATTATCGAATTATTCAAAAGTCTTTTATAAACATTTTGTTTTATAGTTTAAATAAAATCAAGCAAAAACTTGTAAAAAAGCAAGTTTTTGTTTTTTTATAATAAAAAGCTAAAAACAAGCAATTTCCCTGTATTTTTGGCAAAATCAGGAGTTTAGATACAGAAAAACATCTGCTTTATACATAAATAAACATTATTTTTTAATATAATTATAATATTAAATAAATTAGGCTATTAAATAAAACAAGAAAGGAAAAAATGGCAAAAAAAGAATTTGAAAAAACAATAACAAAACAAGAGTTAGCAAATAGAATTTGACAATCTGCAAATGGTTTAAGAGGTAATTTAGAAGCATATGAATATAAAGACTTTATATTATCTTTTATATTCTATAGTTTCTTATCTCAAAAACAAATTGATTTAATGCAAGAAAAGTTTGAATTTTCAATCGAAGAAATTCAAGAAATGGTTTCTAACTATACTGAAATTTATACAGATAATGAAGATAAAATCACAGAAATTAAAGAAAAAATCAATTTAATAAAAGAAGATTTAGGATATTTCATTTTTTACAACGATTTATATCAAGTATGAACAACAAACAAATATGGAAAACAATCAGATTTTAGCATTTCCAAACTTTCAGAAGCAATTCAAAGATTTAACAAAAATATTATAGATGATCAAAAATACAAAAACTTATTTGAAGATATTATTATGATTTCTGTTGAACAGTTGAATAAACTTGGTTCCAATGTTCAAGAACAAACAGAAACAGCTAAAAAAATAATGGAACAAATTAAAGATATTCCTGTAACTAATCAGAACTATGATGTTTTAGGATATGTTTATGAATTTTTAATTGGACAATTTGCTTCTACAGCGGGTAAAAAAGGTGGTGAATTTTATACACCACATGAAGTTTCTGTTCTAATGTCTGAAATCATTGCTTGAAACTTTAGAGATAGAGATAAAATAAAGGTATATGACCCTACTTCAGGTTCAGGTTCTTTACTTTTAAATATCGGATCAACCTTTAAGAAATATGACAAAAACAAAGATTCTGTAACTTATTATGCTCAAGAAAAAGTTAGAACAACTTTTAACTTAACAAGAATGAATTTAATTATGAAAAACATTAATTCAGCCGATATTAATGTTAGATGTGGTGATACTCTTAATGAAGATTGACCTGTTAGTGAAAACAATGGTGATATTATTTCTGTAGATGCAGTTGTTTCTAATCCACCTTACTCTTTACAATGAAATCCGGAAGGAAGACAAACAGATCCGCGTTATGCAGATTATGGAGTGGCTCCAAAATCAAAAGCAGATTATGCATTTCTTTTACATGAACTATATCACTTAGATACAAATGGAATGATGGCAATTGTTCTACCTCATGGTGTTCTTTTTAGAGGATCAAGTGAAAAAGAAATTCGTACAAAACTAATTAAAAACCAAAAAATTGAAACAATTATTGGTTTACCTGCAAATATTTTCTTTGGAACAGGTATTTCCACTATCGTAATGATTCTTAAGAAAAATAAAGCAGATAGTAACATCCAATTCATTGATGCTTCTAAACTCTTTGTAAAAGATGGAAAAAATAACAAACTAGAAAGATCGCATATTAAAAGAATTGTTGATGTTTATAAATCAAAAGCAGAAATTACTAAGTTTTCAAGAAATGTTACTTTAAAAGAAATTGAAGAAAATGACTTCAATTTAAACATTTCTAGATACATTGACAACTTTGAAAAAGAAGAAACACACGATTTATATGCATCAATGTATGGTGGAGTACCGAAAGTGGAACTAGATGAATTAAAAGCATATTGAAACACTTTTAACTCCCTTTTTGACACAATCACAACCAAAGTTAATGATTCTTATTTTAAACTCATTGATAAGGAATCAATTCAAGACAAAGTAAAAGAAAATAGTGATGTTAAAGCATATTCAAATCACTATTTACAAATCATTAGTGATTTTAGTGAAGAAATTTCTAATTTAACTTCTTCATTAGACAATATTTTTAAACTTGATGATAAGTATTTAGATAATATTATTGATAAATATATCTTTGAAGATTTACAAGAAGTACCATTGTTAGATAAATACGAATTATTCCAAATAATGCTTGATTATGCTCATAAACATATTCAACCAACAATTTCTGTTATTCAAAAATTTGAAGGAGAAGAATTTAGTACAATTCTTGAACAAACAACAACAATTAGCAAAACCAAAGATGGTAAAGTTAATAAAATTGAGAGCGAATTATTCGATATTGACACCATTGCTAAATTTAAATTTGCTTCTTTGATTAATTCAATTAATGAAAAACAAGAGCAAATTACAGATCTAGATTCTCAAATGAATTCAATTGTTGAAAGTATTAACGACGAAGACAAAGATGAAGAATTATTTAAAGATGGAGCAATAAAAGCTGCAGAAGTTAAAAAATACATTAAAAAAATTGATTCTAATGAACAATGAGAAGAAGAATCTTTAGAATACAAATTATTAGAATTTGATAATTTAAATAACCAAAAATCTGACTTAAACAAAGACTTAAAAAATTTAAAAACAGAATTAAACCAAAATATCGAAATATACTTATCAAACATCACTGAAGAAGAATTCTTTAATTTATTACACAAAGAATGAATTAGTAATTTTGAATCTATTATTTTTGAAAAACAAGATGCTATTATTAACTATTTAATTTCCAGATTAGAATATTTATATGATAAATACTTTGATACTTTAAGTGACATCAATAATCAAATTAAAGAACAAGAATCCAATCTAATTAATCTGCTTTCTGAATTAAAAGGTGAACCTTCAGATATAAAAGCAATTGAAGAGTTAATAAAAATTTTAGGAAATAAATAAAATGATTTCAAAAGACAAGTTAGTTCCTTCTTTAAGATTTAAAGAATTTACTCACGCTTGAGAACAGGACGTTTTTGAGAATTTATACGAAAAATCTTCAGAAAAAAATAATTTAAAGTTTGGTTTAAGTCATTTTATTTCCGTTGCATCAAGTACTTATAAAACAGATATTAAAATTGATAATTTACAAACAATTTCTAATTACAATGTTTTTAGAAAAGGTGATATTGCTTTTGAAGGTCATACCAATTCAAAATATCCTTTTGGTAGATTTGTTGAAAATACAGTAGGAAACGGGATAATTTCAAATATTTTTAGTGTTTTTAGACCAAAAACAAAATATGATTCAGAATATTGGAAATATGCAATAAATAATAATTCTATAATGTTAAAAGCTTTAAAAAATTCTTCAAAATCAGGAATTATGATGAATTCTTTAGATATTAAGGAATTGAATAAACAAATTATTGTTTTTCCTTTTTTAAGTGAACAAACAAAAATAGCAAAATTACTTTTATCTTTAGATTCAGTCCTTTCACTTCACAAGCGTAAGTATAATTTCCTAAAAAACATTAAAAACACATTACTTGACAAGATGTTTCCATCTCAAAATTCAAACATTCCAAGTATAAGATTCAAAGAATTTACTCACGCTTGAGAACAGGACATTATTCAAAATTTATTAAAATTTGAAAGACCTGACAAGTATATAACTAAATTTTCTGAATTACCTAAAAAAGGGAAATTCCCCATATTAACAGCAAATAAATCTTTCATTATAGGTTATACTGATGAAATAAATTTTTATAATTCTAAATGTATTGTTTTTGATGATTTTACACTAGATAATAAATATGTAAATTTTCCTTTTTTAGTCAAATCTTCTGCTATTAAGATACTTTCTGCAATAAATAAAAGCGATGATTTATTTTTCTATTTTTTACTTTTAAATTCACAAAAACTCGAAAGCCAAGGACACGCGAGACATTATATTAATATAGTTTCCAAACATAAAGTAAAGTTGCCAAAAACTTTATCTGAACAAACAAAAATAGCCAATTTATTTAGTTCGATTGATTCAGTCCTTTCACTTCACAAGCGTAAGTTAACAGCATTAGAAAATATAAAAGCAAAACTATTAGAAAGGATGTTTATTTAATGGAACACAAAGAATTAGAATTTGAAAAATCTTTATTAATTAAGTTAAAAAACTATGGTTGAAAAAATCAAAGTATTGAAAATTCCCAAATAAGCGATACACTTGATGGCATTAGCGAAAAAGAATTAGAACAAAACTGAAGAAATATCCTTTTTGAACTTAATAAAGCAACTCTTAATAATGTGCCTTTAGATGATGAAGAATTTGAAGAAATTAAAGCAAAAATCTTTAATTCAGCAAATAAAGTTGTTGAAATTCATAGTTTACTTCAAGGTGAGTCAATCCCTTTTCAAAGAACAAATCCAAATTTAAGTGCAGAAGATAAAAAAGGTTTGATTTATTTAAAAATTTTTAGTAATACAGAAATAAAAGCAGGAAATACTATTTATCAAACAGCAAGACAAGTTTCTGTTTCTGCTCAAAGAGAAAGAAGAATTGATGTTTTACTATTAATAAATGGTTTACCACTATTTTGTTTAGAGTTAAAAACAGCAAATATTGGTATTGAAGATGCTAAAAAGCAATTAATTCAATACGGGAAAAATGGGGTATTTTCCACAGGATTACTTAAATTTGTACAAGTGCTTGTAGCACTAACTCCAAATAATATGGAATATACTTCAATTGTTGATGATTTTAGCAATTTCAACATAAAAGACTTTAGATATTGAAAAAATAAAGATAATCAAATAGTTAATGATATTGATAAAATAATTAACTTATTTTTCAAAATCCCAGAAGCACATAACTTAATTTCTAACGGAACAATAATTAAAGACAATAAATTATTAATCACTAGAAGTTATCAATTTTATGCTATTAAAGCAATTCTTGATAAGATCAATGAAATTAAATACAAAAACGAAAATAAATGCGGATTTATTTGACATACAACAGGTTCTGGTAAAACTTTAACAAGTTTTCAAACAGCAAGTCTACTTTTAAAAAGAGAAATGGTTTCTACTGTTGTTTTTGTAGTTGATAGAATCGATTTAAATGAACAGAGTTTTACAGAGTTTAGTGAATTTTCAAAAACAAATAAAGATAAAATCAAAATTATAAATACTTATGGAATTAAAGATCTAGAAGAAAAATTAAAAGAAACAGCAAGAAACAGCGGTTTATTTAAAACAATTTTTATTACTTCTATTCAAAAACTATCTCAATTAAGAAAAAATTACTTCAAGCCAGAAGAAAAAATTGCTTTAATTTTTGATGAAGCGCATAGAAGTAGTTATGGTCAAATGATGAATAAGATTCAAAGTCAATTTGAAAATGCTATTTTTATTGGATTTACAGGAACTCCAATTCATTGAGTTAATCAAAAAAATGAATTAACTACCGAACAAGTATTTGGACCATTACTTCATAAATACACCATTATTAATGGTTTAGAAGATGGAAATGTTTTAAGATTTAGTAATAATTATATAAATTTTGAAAATATGCTTTTAGAATACTTTTATAAAATTCAATGTAATCATTATGGTGAAGAAATTGAAGTTGATAGTACAAAAATAAGATATAAACTTTCTGCTTGGGCAAATCAAGGAAGATTCAATTCAAGTGATTTAGAAATTTATAATTTATTAAATCAGAAAAATAGTTTAGATAATCCAGAAGCTATTATTAAAATTGAAAGATGATTAAAAAACAACGATTACTACGATAATGATAATTTTAAAAAAGTAGTAGTTAAAGATATTTTAGAACACTGAATTAGTACAAGTAATAACAGAAGATATAGTGCGATTTTAGCTACTAAAAAAATCGATGACGCTATCAAATATTTTAAATTATTCCAAGAAGCTAAAAAATCAGTTCCGGAATTAGCAAACTTTAATGTAACAGCTTTATTTGACAAAAATATCGATGCTGTTTCAGAAGAAGAAACAAAAAACTTTTCTAAACTAGAAGAAATTAAAAATATTTATGATACTTTTGAACAAGATTTTAAAGATAATCCAAAAGTAACCACTGCTAATCTTGATGAAAACTTTAAAAGTGTAATTTCTAAAATTTTTAAAGAAAGACAAATTATAGAAGGAAATAAATATCCAACAGTAATTCTTGATTTATTGATTGTTGTAAATCAAATGCTAACAGGATATGATTCCAAGTATATTAACACCGTTTTTTTCGATAAAATACAGGAAAATGAACATTTAATTCAATCAATGTCTAGAACAAATAGACTAGAAAATGCAAATGATAAACCATTTGGTTCTATCTATTTTTACAGAGAACCTGGAACCATGAAATCTAATCTTCAAAGAGCGCTTGAGATTTATTCAGGAGTTCATAATGTTGATATTGAAGCAGATTCAAGTAAAATACTAATAAGTAATGCTCAAAAATATTATCAAGAAATTGAAGTTATCTTTAATAATTGAAATTATCCAAACTTTGAAGAAGTGCCAAAATATGATCCTAAATCTGAAAACCACATTCTTAAGGAACAACAAAAAAGATTTGTTGGTAATTTTACTAAACTAGAAAAAACACTTACTTCTTTATCACTTTTAAGAAAAGAACCTTATAAAGAACTTTCAAATGTCTTTAATGAAGAAGATATTAATAAACTTAAATTAAGATTTAAGGAAATCGATTTAAATGCTCTTAGAGACAATAAAGAAAAAGATGAAATAGATGAAACAATAAGTGATTTTGATTTAGATTGAATGTCAGAAAGAACTTTAAACACTCAGATGATTGACATTCATTTTTTTGAAGTTCACTTTACATATAAAGGGAAAGTTGCAGAATTAAAAGCACCTATAAACGAGTGAAGTGAAAAAGAATTTCATCAAAAACTGGCACAAGTTGATGCAGATACAAGAAAACTTCTTCTGCAAATTGATGCAGATATTAGTGATGGTAAAACTATAATTGAAGAAATTTACTCACAATTTGGTGGTTTAAAACAATATTTAAATTTCTTAAAAAATAAAGAACTTAATGATGATAAATCTAAATTTAAAGCAACCTATCTTATTGATCAAGATGAAAACATTAGCAAAGTCTTTGATGAACTTTGAGATTTAGAAGAAAGTCGTTGAAAAGAAAATGGAAGAATCGATACTATAGAAAAGTATCTAAAAACCATAAAAGATGAACAACCTTTAAAAGAATACATTCTTTCTAAAAATAAAGACTGTAAATTGTATATAATCTACAAACAATTTAAAGAAGATCTCAAAAACAAAAAAATAAACTAAAACACCCAAAAAAATGGGTGTTTTTTGCGTGGGTGAACTTATGTTTAAATTAAGCTAGATATTGATCTCATTACTAAGTCAATATCTTTATTTTCTAATTCATTAATTATGTGTAAATATATTCTTTCAGTTGTATTCATACTTGCATGCCCTAATCTTCTTGCTACGGAAGCGATAGATACTCCAGCATACAATAAAATTGATGCATGGGTATGTCTTAAGGCATGAACAGTAATTGGAGGCACATTAGCTTTTTTGCACCTTCTTATTAAAATATCATTTATTGTTGAGTTATAAATTTTTTCTTTAAATATAAAAATTGGTTTATCTGGATCTAAATCTTTAATAATTCCAGCAAATTGTGAAGTAGTCATTCAATCAAGTTGTACTTTTCTAATTGAAGACTTATTTTTGGTTGGTAAAAAGCCACCATGTTCTTTGTAATTTCAAGTTTTAGAAACATTTAATGTTTGTTTAACAAAATCAAAATCTTTAGGCGTAACCGCAATAGCTTCAGAAAATCTTAAACCGGTTTTAGCAATTAATAATATTAATCAATCCATATTTAATTTTGAATCTAGCTTAAGTGTTTTTAAAAGCAATTGTAATTGAAATTGATTTAAATATTTTTGTCTTTTTTCTCTAGGTGCTTTTCCTTTAATAACAACTTTTCTTGTTGGATCTGTTTCTAAATATCCATCATCTAGTGCATCAAGTAAGCAACTTTTAAGATGATGATGAAAATCCATTGTTGTTTGTTTTTCATGAGTTAAGGCATATTCATTTAATAATTTTTGATATTCATATCTATCTAATTCATTTAACTTTAAATTTGGAACTAACTTTATGATTCAATCTAATGTTAATTCATATTTTTTAAAACTTACCTTTCTAATTGAATCCTTTTTATATACATAGATTCAATTTTGAAAGTATTTATAAAGTAAAATATCTGATTTTTTCTTCATTTTTCTCCTTTTTCACCCACGCTCGAAAGAAAATTCATATTTTACTTTATAAAATTATTTTACTTTTGCTTTTTAGAAAAATAAAAAATTACTTAAAATAAATTTTTTTTCATTTCTAAAACTTATGCTTGTGAAGTGAAAGGACAGAATCAAGATATGTAAATAAATCAGCTATTTTACTTTGTTCTTTATTTTTTGTTGTTATTGATAATTTTAGATCTGTAATATGTGTTTTTAATATAGATGGAATATTAGCTGCATTCACTTTTCTCATTAAATTAATTTGATTTAACTTCAAATTATAAAAATAAAAAAGCAAATCTCCAGTGTCAAAAGATAATGAATATACGGAATTTCCTGCTCAAAAAGGTTGATTTACAAAATTTATAAATCCCGCATTTGCTCCTCTTCCAGAAATTATTATTTTATTTCCTTTTTGGTTAAATTTCTTATAAAAGCCTGTGTTTTCTGTCCCACCATTATAAACTGGAAATTTAAAAGAATCATTTTGATAAATTTGATTTACAAATTCCCCACTAAAAATATTAACTAAATTTCCCAATAAGTCCTGTTCTCAAGTGTGAGTTGCTTTTTCAAATTTTAAAGGGAAAATTACAGAATTTTGAGATGGAAACATCTTGTAAAATAGCGATTTTCTAATGTTTTTCAATA
>NZ_JBTGVH010000017.1:0-20770 GCF_054343485.1 Mycoplasma sp. 613B
AAAGTGACATTTTATATTGGGAATGGGGGGTGACATTTTATTTCTGTTTTAATAATTTTTTGTAAAAATATGTTAGAATTATTATGTATTGGAAAAAGCCGCCAAGGTGCGGGTATTTAGAGATATTTAAAAATTCTCTATCTAAGCGAAGAAACCGCTTTAAAAAGCGGTTTTTTTGCACTTTTTTCATTAAAACAGACTTAAATTAAAAAAATATAAAAAATCAAAAAACAGAAATTTTTCAATTCTTTTTTAACTTTTTTAATTTAAATGATCATTTTTCTTTAATTTCTATTGAAATTTACAACGAATAAAAAAGTTTATTTTTTATAAAAATAATAAAAAAATAGTAAAATGTAGAAGATGTTTTAATTTAATCAAGGGAGAAAAATGAGTATTACAGATAAAAGATCAAAATTGATCGCTACAATCGGTCCTTCTACTCAGGACTATAAATTATTAAAAAAACTTGTTGAAAATGGAGTTACTACAATTAGAGCAAACTTTTCACATGGTGATTTTGAAGAACAAAATGCAAAATTTGAAAATGCTAAAAAAATAACTAAAGAGTTAAACATTCCAGTTTCTATTTTACTTGATACAAAAGGTCCAGAAATTAGAGTTGGAAAAATGAAAGATGGAGCTCAAGTTATTGAGGCGAATTCAGAAGTAACAATTTTAACAAATGCAAATGATTTTAAAAACTTTGAAGGAACTGCAAAACAATTTTCTGTTTCATATGAAATGGATAAAGATTTAAAAGCAGGTGACAGAGTTCTATTTGATGATGGTAAACTGCAATCAGTTGTTAAAACTGTTAAACCAGGAAGAGTTGTTGTTAAAATGGTTAACACTCACAAATTAAAATCAAATAAAAGAATTAATTTACCAGGTGTTGAATTTTCATTACCATTCTTAGCTGAAAAAGATATAAATGATGTTAAATTTGGTATTGAAAAAGGTGTAAACTACATAGCAGCATCTTTTGTTAACTCAGCAGCAAACGTACAAGAATTGAGAAAATTATTAAATGATAATGGTGGTTCTCACATTCAAATTATTTCAAAAATTGAATCACACGTAGGTATTGAAAGAATTGATGAAATCATTGCTGAATCAGATGGAATTATGATTGCTAGAGGAGATTTAGGTTTAGAAATTCCTTATCAAGATGTTCCATATCACGAAAAAAATATTATTAGAAAATGTAGATTAGCTGGTAAACCAGTTATTGTTGCTACACAAATGTTAGATTCAATGGAAAATTCACCACAACCTACAAGAGCAGAAGTAACAGACGTTTATTGAGCAACTGAACTTGGAGCTGATGCTACTATGTTATCAGGGGAATCAGCACAAGGTAACTACCCATTAGAATCAGTTCAAGTTATGTCAACTATTAATAAAAGAGCTGAAAAAGAATTTTATAATAAATTATTCTATAGAGTTCAATTAGCTACTATTGCTAAAGCTTCTTCAGGTAAAAGAGCAGAAATTGCTCATAAACTTGCACATTTAACAGCAGAAAAAGACATTAGATATGCAATTGTTTTATCAAGAACAGGGGAACTATTAAAAATGGTTGCTAAATTTAGACCAAATACAGCAATTATTGGTATTTTAGATAATGAAAAAATGATTGGTGGATTTGGAGTTACTTCTTCAGTGTTTACATCATTAGATTCAATTAAATTATTTAAAGAAATCAAAAATAACCCATCTAAAGCAAAAGAAGCTTTAAAACCATA
Source organism: Mycoplasma sp. 613B (assembly GCF_054343485.1). Classification (NCBI taxonomy): domain Bacteria; kingdom Bacillati; phylum Mycoplasmatota; class Mollicutes; order Mycoplasmatales; family Mycoplasmataceae; genus Mycoplasma; species Mycoplasma sp. 613B. The sequence continues at coordinate 1,749 of NZ_JBTGVH010000017.1, forward strand.
TGGTGCAAATAAAGGAGATAAATTCGTAATTGTTGAAAACGACAAGATTACTGAATTTACATATTAATAATACAAAATCTTTCTTTTTATAGGAAAGATTTTTGTTTTTCGAAAAGATTTAAAAAGTTATAAAAAAAGGAATTTTTGTTTATTTTTATCTTTTTTAACAAAAAAAAAAAAAAATAGGAGTATAATCAAAATATAAAATTAAAACATTTTTCATATTTAGGGGGTAAAAATGAGAAATTTTTTAAAACAAAGCAAAGTTAAAAAAACAATTGCTATTTTAACCACTTCTATTACAATACCTGTTACAGGAGCGGGTATCTATTTTGCAGCAACTACTGATTCTGCAAATTCAACCGAAAGATCTAAATTATTAAAAGACAACATTATTTCTATTAATACAGGAACCAATTTAGATTTTAAAGATGGTTTATTTTCTCATAGAGATAACAACCAAAAAGTCAAACAAATAAAAAAACCGGAGAAAAAACTAGAAATAACTATTAGTGAAAATCCAAAAGAACCAGAAGAACTTTTAAAACCACCCGCAAGCGAAAAACCGGAAGAAAAAATTTTGGTTTCACCACCAAAACAAACTCCACCTCCACCCCCAGAAAAAGAACCTGAACCAGAACCTGAACCAATAACCCCAGATGATCCTGAACCGGAAAATCCAAAGATAATTGATATCAACGTTGATAATAAGGTTACTCCTGAAACACCAAAAGAGGAACCACAAAAACCGCCTGCAATTGTTCCTGAAGAACCAAAACAGCCAGAACAACCTGTAGAACCCCCAAAACCCGAACCTGTTCAACCGGTAGTAATTGAAGAACCAGTTGTGCAACCAAAACCAGTGGAAAAACCCGTAGAAACACCACAACCGGAGCCAGTTCAACCAAAACCACAGGATAAAAATGTTGAAATTCTTCATTTTGAGAATACTGATATTGTTGCTCACGTTACGAGACCAAGAGAAAGAATTCTTCATTCTGATGATGTTGCTAAAAAAATTACTAATAGAGTTCCTTATGTTGCTAATATAACCCCCAAAATTAATTCAATAGAAGTTACAGATGAAATAAGAGCAGCAAATACTAAAAGTGCAATTAAAGCATTAACAAGAACTTTTAATCAAGAAGAAAGAGATTCACTTAGAACTCCAAACTCTGATATGTTTAGCATTTCAAGGTATATAGAGTTAAATGAAGACTATTATAAAGTGCTTTTTGATAAGTTTTCAAGATTAATTGAAAATGGTGATAAAGTTAGGGAGTTTTTAACAGATGAAGGAAAACAAAAATACCCAGAATTAAAAGCTTTAAAAGATAAAAACGAAAGATATGCAAGAATAATTTCTTACATTGATCCAAACAAATTCACCAAAACATCACAAGCAGTAGAAACAATGCTTGGAAAAGGATATGTTATTGAACCAGAAAATAGAAATGTTTATATCGATGCAAATGGTGAAATAAATTCATACTCTTTTGAACCTTTAATAAATGGAGTGGTTGCAACAATAAAAAGAGATAATTCAGAGAAAAGAGTATTTGGTTATTCTAGTCAATGAAGTAGATCTCCAGAAGATGTACAAAAAGGAGTTTATCCAGGATGAACTAAAAGAGATGTTACATCAGACTATCGATTCACAAGTTATAACGTTTCAAGAAGTGATGGTTTTACAATTAGTGAACTCACCAGAGATGAACCTATTCAAGGAAAAAGAAATAAAGGTTTAGTAGTAGAAATCGATGCATCCAACAACAAAGGTTATGCTAAAACTCTTGGATTTATAAGACAAGCAAAAGAAAACGGTTTAGAAATAACATCTTATAAAATTAAAAATATCGGAACAAAAGATGCAAACCAAAGATTTTATGATATTTTTAAAGCATTGCCAGATAACTTGCCACAACTTGAGTTATATTTTGAAACAAATAACACATCAGCACTTATTGCTTTAGAAAATAAAAAAATTGATGAATTATCTTTATACACAACTAAAAATGTGCATTCAGATTCATGAAGTATTAATCCTTTAGCTTTAAGAAATGTTGCTTTTGTTAATACTTTAGATTATAATGTAAGTAGAGAATATGGTTATGGAGTAAAAGTATTTTCTAGAATCGTATTTGATACACTATCTTTTGAAGAATCTGATTTAGGAAGTAATCCAACAGTTTATAAAGACTTAACAAGAATTAATGATGGTTTAAGAATGGCATATTTTGTAAGAAATAATGAAGGGATTTTCCAAGGAAGTTTTGGTCCAGGATTGGATGCTGATCACAATGAAGGTGGTAACAGTTATCCTCTTGGTTTAGATTTTAGTAGAGCACCATCAATTAAATCATTGCGTGGAATGCGCTTCTATGATATTCACAACTCTTCTAATGGAGTTAGAAAACTCAAAAGAATTAAGTTTTTTAACAATAGTGATACTTTTGAAATTGATGCTGATGAATTGAATAATGCACAATGAGCTGACATTTTAGATCAAACATTACCACAAATGCCAAGAAGCAAAATTGGTTTTTCTAACGGAAGTCAGACATCTAAAATCAAAATTGTTTCTAAAAATGGAGTAAATTCATTAACACCAGAAGGAGTAAGAAACCTTAATACTCTTTTAGATTGAAGCGATGGAAACTTTAATAGCAATACAACAATTTATGTTGGAGAACATGACACAATGCTTTATAAACAAATGCAAAATATCGGAAAAAGAGTAGCATATTCAAGTTCAGAAAACTTTGAATTTAACTAAGAAAGAAGGACAAAATGAAAAAAAGAAAAATTTTTATGCCTTTATTATTAATAGGAATAAGTTCTTTTGCATTCATTTCATGTAATGACACAAGCAAACCAAATCCTGGCGATAATAACGGAGGAAATGATAATTTACCATTAGATACAGAAGAAAGAAAAAATACTTTTTTAAAATCAGTAGCTGATTCTGTTAATATACAATATACATCTTTTACACAAAATCCCCCAAAAACTGACAGAAAAAATGTATATTTTACAGATTTACACGATTTTCTTGAAGATGTTAAATTCACAATAAGTGGAAAAGATTCTGATAAAGTATCTGCTTCTATAACTAACTTTAAAGTAGAAAGAGATAAAGAAGGTTTATCTATTTCCAATAGAACTGGTAAAGGAACAATAGTATTTGAATTCACTCTAAAAAGCGACCCTAAAATCAAATATACTAAAGAAGTGGTGGTTGATGGTTTTGCAAGCAATCCTTACAATGCTGGTTCTGATGGTTCAATTCCAACTAACTTACAAAAAACAGATAATGTAACTTTCTTGAAAAAATATGTTACTTCAAATCAAGAAGAAAGATTTAATATTGATAACGAAGAATATGTTAAAACACTAAAATTACAATTAACTCAAGGTGCAGGCAACTTTGATGCTGCGAATTATAGACCAGAGTTAAAAATAACAGAAGAAAAGAAAAAAGAATTTGATGCAAAAGCAAAAGAAACAAAAATCGATACTTATGACAACTCTTTAATGAAAGGATTTACACTTCCTTCATATGATGATAAAGGTGAATATAAAGGTTTAGATATATATGATAAACCAGAAGTAACTAAAGGTCCTTCATGATTAGATGCAGCAAAAAGAGATCCTTATCAAATAGTAGGTATTCCAAGATACTTACCAAACGAAATGTATAAGAAAATTGCTTTACAAACATTCCATGTAACTTTTAATAATCAAGATGAAAAAGATGCAAAAGTGTTCCATCCAACTTCTGGGACTATGTGAATTATGGACTTTCAGAAAAAAGATGATAACAAATATCCAACAAAATGATATTTTGGAACAAATGTGCACGTTGCAGATGCTTTAACTAATAAAACAGCATCTATTAGTTTTTCTCGTTTAAATCCTGATGCAGGAATTCAAACAGTGTTTAAATTACTTGGATTTGATGAAAACTTTACAAGCTTTGGTTTCCCTTTAGATCTTACAAATAAAAATAATTGACCTATTAAAGTAGTATTTTCAGGTAAAGATTTTCTTAAAAAAGATCCTTCTGACTACTTAATAGATGCACAAAAAAATACTTTTAAAGATAAAAAAGAATTTATTGATTTTGCTGTAATTGAATTGGATTTTGAAAAACTACAGCAAACAGTTGGTCAAAACGGTTCTTCTATTACATACGGAAATAAATCATATGATTCAGCAAAAATCAATTCTTTATTTAACGATAAATCAGAATTTGCAAAATTATTTACAAATGACTATGCAGACAAAAAAGAAGATCATATAAAATTCTTAAAAAAATCATATCTAAAAGATTATAAACAAATTGATTTTCCTTTATTAAAACAAGATTTAGAAAAATACAAAGGTGATAGTCTATACATTTTAGGTTATCCATTAGCTCTTCAAGATTTTTACTTAAAAGAATATGAAGATGAAGATCAAATAAAAAGTAGAAAAAGAGATTTTAGTTTATGAGTAAATGCAGATAGTGAATTATTTCCAAAAGGCTCTGTAACAACAAATGACAGTGAAAAAGCAAAAAAAGGAAATTACCTTTCTTATTCAGTTGGATATAGAACATTTACAGATAAACCAGGAGTAGTTGATGAATTCATAAGTGCAACTAGACTTGGAAAAGATTTATACACTGATTCAGAAAAAAAACAATGAGTAGCTTCAGGATTGGCTTATAGTCCAAGACATTATGTTCCTTATGGTGGAGCATCAGGTTCATCTGTTAGAAATGACAAAAATGAACTTGTTGCTGTATTCCACGGAGCAAATAGTGGAGCAAAAACAGGATTAGCAGCAGCTTTTAGATCTGAAGGATATGATTTTAAAGGTGCTTATGGAACAGGGGATAAAGCATATCATTTACCACAATATGACTTAATCTATGGTGGTGGAAAAGATCAACAAAAATCATACAGAGAAGAAATGAAAAAACTTTATGGAAGTGATACAAACTTCAAAACCAACTTGTTCCCACAAGGTTTAGATCACGTAGAGGAGGGATTTACTTTTGATAACAGTTCAACAGCAACAGAATCAGAAAATAATTAATAGATATAAAACAAAACCAAAAAATAATTGATTATTTGATGTTCTGAAATATTCTTTAGTAGGTTCTATTTTTGTTGGATTATTATTAATTTTAATATTCTATAATACAACAATTTTAGGTAGAGCAGAAAGAGCAGATTACTTTTTATCATTTAATTCTTTACAAATTGCAAGACAATATAATTTTTTAATAATATCAAAAGTTTCTTTATTATTCTTTGTCTTGTTCTATTCGATTATAAAAAACTATATAAACTTAGTTTTTCATAAAGAATTGATAAAAATTTATATTCCTTGGTACATTCTTTATTATTTATTTTCAATTGCAGCTTTTGTATTATTTTTTGTTTTTAATCCATATGCAAATTTAGATAAATATGTACCAGATAATAATGTATATCAACATTTTTGATTAACATTTATATTAATTCCACTTACAATTTTAAATATAGCAAATTACTTTTATTTTTACTTTACAAAGAAAAATAAAAACAAAATTGGTAATAATAAACTTTCTTCAATTATTGTTTCCACAATCGCACAAATTTTATTTGTAGCTGGATATATCTCAATTTTTTGATTATTAATCGAAAAGCAACAAAATGATTTACCAGCGCTAATTTTAGATAAAAGTCAAATTTATTTATTTATGGAACAATTGTTTTCAGTTAAAACATCCTTAAATATTATTTATATGATTGCTATTATTTTAACTATAACAATCTTATTAATAGGAATGAACTTTCCAAAAATTCAGTTTTTATTGAAAAGAGAATATAACCATTTATATTTTAAAAGTCAAATTATTCTCTTTTTAAGTTCAGCAGTTGCATTAATAATTTGATTTGTCTTTATCTTAATTACAACACAAAAAAATACTGATGTTATTTCTGCAAGTAAGCAAAATAGTTATATTGCTTTAATTGTACAAATTATCTTTATTTTAATATTTACAAGTCTTTACTTTGCATCTAATTTTGTTTCTTTCTTGAAACCAAAAGGCAAAATTAACCCATCATTTTATTTTGTTGTAGTACAACTTTTAATTTGAATATCGGTTATGATTGCAACAAGATTTTCTACAGAATTACTTATTAATTCAATTATCTTAATAATTTCTGTTGTCATTTCGACAATCATTTCACTTTTTTATTTAATTTACATTAAAAATACAAGTTTTTATATGATTTTATTAACATTTGTTTTTTTAGGAGCAATTAGTTTATTACTTTTTGTTTCATCACTAAACACTATTTTAATTGAAAGACAAAATTACGCTTTATCATCATTTAATATTGATTTTACTATGAATGAAATTCTAATTATCTTTATAATTACCATTTTATCAACATTTTTAATTAGCCTACTTATTGATTCTGGAATCACATTAGTAAAAATCTTAAAACACAATAAATCACCTAAAAAGAAAGGGAGTAAATAATGAAAAAACTATTTAGTAAAAAACCAAAGAACAAATTGAGTAAAGAACAAGAAGCTTTATTATTTCCTTTCTATGATTTAGAACAAAAATACAAAGAAATAGAAGCTTCTGAAAAATTTATTTCATATTCAAGATTGATGTCATCAGTTTTACTTAGCACAGGATTGAGTTTTGAAAGTGATGTTATAAAAGAATATAAATCAATTTATACTAAAGCTTTAGTAAAAAAATATGATTTAGTTTATTTAGATTTTATTATTTCTTTTGGTTTAAACAAAAAATTCAGTCCAAAATTTCTTGTTCCAATATTAGTAAAAGAAATAAGTTCAAACACTGAACACTTTGATTTAAGATATGATGAAAATTTAGTTAAAGAAAACTTTTTAACCAAATTAAACAACGAAATTAATAGCTTAATGGAAAGAAATTTCTATGTTGAAGTTTTACCTGGAATAATAATTTATTTTTCTTCTTATTCTAAAGAGATGAAATTAGTTTTTAAAAAAGATTACACAAATCAAATAGCAAAATAATATGCATTTAAAAAAAATAGTTCAAAAAAAGAACAATTTAGAAAAAATTAATTTAAAAGCTAACAGCGAGAAAAATATTCTATTAATAACCATAGTAAAACTGAATCAAAAACTTAAATTTTATATAGATAATGCCTTTTTAACAAGAGAATCAATCAGACATTTAAATGATAAATATAACATTCAAAATCCTTTTATCATTGATAATGGAAAAAACAAGTTCAAATCAACCATTAAAGGACTTTTTTCAAATACTATAATCAAAGAAAAAGAATTATGAATTTATTTAAAAGAAGAGCAAAAATACTCTACTGACTCTTATTCTAGATATGAAAAAATGATTTTAGCAAATGCTAAAACCAAAAAAATTGATTTTCTTGCTATTGGAAAAAAAGCAGAAGAATTTTTAAAAAGTAATAATCTAAACATTTTAAAAAGTTTTGATCTTGAAGACACAACAAAAATTAGAACAATTTCCACTTTAATTAAATTTCTCTATGAACAAGAAAAATACAAAAAAGTGAATTTTGTTTTAAACTCAAATAAGAATTACAAAAGTTATTTCACAATTTTACCAATTGAAAATTTTGAAATGCATAAGTTAATTAATACAAATGAAAAAAATCTTCCAAAAGATTTATTTGATTTCAATATTTATCCAAATGTTGCTGAATATGTGCAAAATAGTATTGATATTTATATTGAAAATGTAGTGCAATCTTTAATTATCGAATCACTATTTTATAGTGCTAAATTAAACTTAGTAAGAGTTAATAAAATCCTAAAAGATTTAGAAAAAGAAATCAAATTTACAAAAAGAAAAATTATCAAAATCAAAAGAGAAAATGAAATTGAAGAAATTATAATGCTAACTAAAAATAACGGTAATTTCTCTGTATTTAATAAAGGAGAAAGCAATGAAAACTAATTCTAATTTATATAGCATTACTATTAATTTTATTGATAATTCCATTTTGAAAGTTTGAAATAGTTCTTTAGAATTGTATTTTAAAGACGAATTTAAATGAAGTGAAATTGAAAAAAAATCGCTTGCTTGTTTTGAACAAATTCTCATAAAAATAAAGGAAAAATCAAAAGCTGATAAATATCTTTTTTTAAAAAATGCAAATTTCATTATTTTAAAAAATGAAATAATTATTAACTCTTTGAATGAACAAGAAGTTTTCAAATTAGCAACTGCAAAAAATAACGATAATTCCTTAATAAAAGATCTAAAAAAAGAACTAGATTTTACAAAATCAATGAATAAGTTAAGTTTTAATTTAGATAACACAATAAAAGAAAAAGAATTAATATTTACTTTATATAAAGCAGAAGTGATAAAAGAAATAAATTTAAGAAAGGTAAGTGAAAATGAAAAAGAATAATAAAGATAAACACAAATTATTAGCAACTTTTGCCTTACCTTTAGTTATCACTCCAGCTGCTTTTTTTGCAAGTGCTGATCCTGAACCTAATTCAGGAACTTCAAGCACAAATGGCACAGCAAATGATAAAGAAAAACCAGCTGCAAAAAAACAAAAAAGTCCACAATTTGATACTTTTGCTAAAATAGCTAAAGATGCAATTAAAACCGGACTACAAACAGCTGTCGATATCGCTATTAAGAATTTAGCAGATGAGCAAAATAAACTAAAAGTGGATGAAAAAATTTCTTTTGAAGATAAAGCTAAGAAAAACTACTATTTAGAAACTCTTAAAAATTTTCTTGAAGCAAATAAAGAAAAAATGGCTTCTGATCCTAATGGAAATAAGTTAAATGTAACTTTCCCAAATGTTTTTTCACAAAAAGACAATTTTAAACGTGGAACAGTAACTTTTGAAGGAAAAACATATGATAATGTAATTTTTAACGAAACATCAGACAATACAAGTTATACTAAAGCAATAGGAACAAAAGGAAAACAACAAGCTGAAAAAGAAGAATCTAACTTTTACACAAGTACAGAAGTAAATAATTATCTAAAAAAATATAATGATTCTTTAAAAGAAAGAATAACAGATGTCTTTTATAATGAAAAAGACATTCCTGATATTGAATTTACTCCAGAAACTATTTCTAAAGGTGATGGAAGTACAGTAAGTGCTCTTGTTGCAAAACCACCAGAAGGTTTTACAACTTGAGATGATTATTTTAAAAGCAAATACGAAAATAGATTTACTGCTTTTGATTTGGATCAAAATAAAACAGATGATGAACAGCAAGAAGAACAAAAACAAAAAGAACAAACAGATAATTCTATTCCAGAAATCCCAACAATTGACGATGTAGATTCACAACCAAGCGACCAAATTGTAGATGTTAAACCATATAATCCAAAAGAATATATTGAAAAACTCCCAATTCTTGGTCCTGAAGTGTTAACTAAAAATTTAGATAAAACTGCAGAAGAGATATCATCAGAATTTGAAGCAGAACCAATTAGTGAAAATTACTTCTTCTTCAATAATCCAATCAATACTCGTTTTGAATATAAAGTTATTGCAATAGAAAAAGATACTAATAGTGATAATTATATTGCAACGATTAGAATTCAAGACTTAGTAAAACCAGAATACATAAGGTTATATAAAACCTTTATTACAATACCTAAAAATAAAGGTTTTCAAAAAATTTATGAAGAATATGTTAAATCAGTAAGAAATATATTTGTTAATCTTTATAAATCACTACAATTAGATGAAAAAATTGATGTAGATGCCCTAGAAAGTAATCAATTAAAAACAAGGTTACTCACAATGATTAATGTTGTTACACAAGAGTTATATTACAATAAAACTTTTGTTGATAAACAATCACAAATCCTTTCACCAATTAGTGTTGAGTTAAATAAAAGTAACAATTTAAATAATGCTTCAGTAATTGAAGATGGACTTAATTTACTAGATGTACAATTAATTTCTTCACTTAAAACTTCAAGAATTCAGTTTAGAGAATTTTATTCAATTCTTCCTGAAGGTTACGAAAAAGAGTTATTAAGATACGAACAGTTATTAAAAAATCAACCAGAACTACTAAAAAAAGTTAATGATAAATTCCAAAAATATCACGCCAATACAGATATTATCAATAAACTTTTTGAAAATATGAGAAAAGACATTTCTGTTATTAAAAAACACGCAGGAGCTAAAACTTTTAATACCATTAAGTGATATGAAGAATATTTAGCTTTACTAAGTAAAATAGCAAAACAATTTAACATCGTCAAAAGTTTCTTAAAAGACGAAAAACCAGAAACAGATGAGAAAAATAAAGAAGAAAACTCTAAAAACTTTAATAGCGAATATACAAATGCTAACAAATTATTACAACAAGAATTTAAATCACAAAACTTATTTTTAACAGTAATAGGAACTATTTTAGGTACAGCAGGATTAGGAGCAGTTGCTCTTGCAAGTGCAAACCAATTAAATTCAAAAACTAAAGGTAATAAATCAACTTTAAAAGCAAATATTGCAATAATTATTTTATCAACTATTGTTATCGTATTTGCTCTTGCATTAATTTTATTTGGAACTATAGGAGGAATATAACATGCAAAAGAAAAACCCAATAATTACAGCTATTTTTGATTATATAGTTGAAGTAACTGGTGATTATGAATATAAACAAAGACAAAATTTTACAACAGAAGAATTTCCAGAAGCAAGAATGATGGTTGTAAGTGCTACAGATACTAGAGCATTTTTATTAGTTGATAATAATGTTTTAGAAAAACTTAAAATAGGTCAAGAAATTGTAGAAGTAAAAATTGAAAACGAAATCGAAACTTCTTATTCTCATTTTGGAAAAATTTTAGATATTCACGGAAACGAAATTTTTCCTTCCAAAAGAAAAATTGAAGGAAACTCTTTTTCAAGAAAGAGCAAAATTTTTGGTGATGCCCATAATTTAATGACAGTAAAAACTTTAAATGAACAACTTTATACTGGAATTATTTCTGTCGATTTACTTATTCCAATTGGAAAAGGACAAAGACAATTAATTATTGGAGATCGTCAAACAGGAAAAACCCATCTTGTTGTTAATACAATGATTAACCAAGCAAAAAACAATGTTAAATGTGTTTATGTTGCCATTGGACAAAAAAGAGAAGATATTTCTAGACTTTATGAAACTTTAAAAGAATATGATGCTTTAGACAACACTATTATTATTGATGCACCTTCAACAAGTGCTTATCAACAATATTTAGCACCTTACATTGGAATGGCTCACGCTGAAAACATTTCACAATATGATGATGTTTTAATTGTCTTTGATGATTTAACAAAACATGCTAATATCATTAGAGAAATTGCTTTATTAACTGATAAACCAGTTGGAAAAGAAGCGATGCCAGGAGATATTTTCTTTGCTCACTCATCATTACTCGAAAGAGCAGGTTCTTTTGTTGGACGTCAAACAATTACAGCATTACCTATTTTAAAAACAGTAGATGGAGATATTACAAGTTTAATTTCATCTAATGTAATTTCCATCACTGATGGTCAATTAGTAACAAGTGCAGATTTATTTAGTAGTGGTAGATTACCAGCTATTGATATTGATTTATCTGTATCCAGAACAGGTAGTTCAGTGCAATCAAGAACAATTACAAAAGTAGCAGGAGAAATAGGTAAGATTTTCCGTGCTTATAAAAGACATTTAAAATTAGCAATGCTTGATTATGAATTTAATAAAGAAACCACAAACCTTTTATATAAAGGAAAAATGATTGATAAAATGTTTATGCAAAGAGGTTATTCACTTTATTCACACAGATTTGTTCTATTAATGTCCAAACTAATTTTATGAGGAACTCTTAAAGGAATTAAAGAAGAACAAAAAGCAATGACCTTCTTAAACGTGCTAATTGATGCTAATCCAGATGCAAAAGAAATTTTTGAAAAAATTATTAACAACGAACCTTATGATGAAAATATTACCAAAAGTTACTTCTCATATGCTTTATTACAATATGCTAAAAAATTAAAATTAAATTGAGAAATAGAAGTAGAGCATAAATTTATTGACTTTAGCGAACAAGAAATGAATACACTTTTAGAATTAACAGGAGATAGATAATTATGAATGGAAAAATAATTAAATTTTGAACAGATGTAGTAGAAATTGAATTTTTAGAAGGTAATCTACCAACTTTAAACACAATTTTAACTTTACACGATGGCAAAACATATTTATTAGTTAAAAGACTTGTTAATAATAAAGTAGTAAGAGCAATTATCATTTATTTATATAAAGAAATTTCCCTTGGAGAAACTGTTGTTAATACAGGAAAAAGTTTTATGGTTCCAGTTAGTTCTTTGGCTCAAAACAACATTTATAGTTTTGATGGAAAACCTTTATTAACTGACCGTGAAACAAATCCTTTATATGTAGAAATGAATTCAACTATTAATAAAGAAAGGGTGCTTGATTCCAAAATTGAAATCATTGAAACAGGAATTAAAGCTATCGACTTCTTTATGCCAATTATTAAAGGTTATAAACTTGGGATTTTTGGTGGAGCTGGAGTTGGAAAAACAGTTTTAATGAAAGAAATCATTTTTAATGTTAATAAAAATAGTGAATCAACTTCCAACATTTTCATCGGTTCTGGAGAACGTTCTAGAGAAGCAATTGAGTTATTTAACGAACTAGAAAGTTCCAATTTAATGCAAAATTCATCAATGTATATTTCTAAGATGAATGAATCTCCAGGTGCAAGGATGTCAATTGTGCCAATTGGAATAACAGCTGCAGAATACTTAAGAGATGTAGAGAAAAAAGATGTTTTATTATTTATAGATAACATTTATCGTTTTGTGCAAGCAGAAAACGAAGTTAGTGCTTCACTTGGGAAAAAACCATCAGTTGGTGGTTACCAATCTACTCTTGAAAGTGATGTTGCTCACGTTCAAGAACGTTTATTTAAAAATGAAAATGCAGGGATTACATCATTTCAAACAGTATTCTTACCAATGGATGATATAAGTGATCCTTCTGCTGTTGCTGTATTTAACCACTTAGATGGTAATTTAGTGCTTTCGAGAGCACAAACAGCAAAAAACATCTTCCCTGCTTTTGATCCACTTGCTAGTTCATCAAATTCAGTTGATGCTAAAATTATAGGAGAAGCTCACTTTAATGCAATAGTAGAAGCAAAAAGAATTTTAAAAACCTATAAAGATTTAGAAGATGTTATTTTAATTTTAGGATTTGATGAACTTGATGACGAAAGTAAGAAAATTGTTAAAAAAGCATTACAATTAGAAAACTTCTTTTCACAAAACTTCTTTATGACTGAACACTTTACAAAAGAACCTGGAGCATATGTTCCTTTAGCAGATACAGTCAATTCAGTTATAAGAATAATTAATGGTGAATATTTAAACCAAAGTCCTGAAATATTTAGTTATGTTGGTTCAAATTTAAATATTCCAACTGACAAAGAACTTGGACTTAAATAAAAGAAACAAATAAAGGAGGAATCATGGGAACAAATTTTTTTAAAAGTACTAAAAATAAAAAAATTATAGCAATAAGTTCCGTGTCTATAGTTACACCTATTACTGTAGGTGCTCTTTTCTATGTTTCAACTACTGATAAAGCAAATTCAGCTGATCGTTCTAAATTATTAAATGATAACGTTACTTCCATCAACACTGGAAATAACTTAAATTTTAAAAATGGTTTTAACTCTCACAGAGATAATAACCAAGAACCTAAAAAAGTGCAACCTAAAAAAGAAGAACCGGTTCCAGAAGAACCAAAAAAAGAAGAACCTTTAAATAAACCAATTTCTGAAACCCCACCACCACCTGCAAATCCGCCAGAACCCGATCCAGAACCTGTAGAACCAGATAAACCTAAAGATCCGGAAAAACCCCTTATTATTGATCAACCAAAGGAACCAGAACCCCAACCAGAGCAACCAGCTCCAAAGGAAAAACCTGTTATTATCGACATAATAAAACCGGAACCTGCTCCTGAGTCTAAAGTTCCAGATCCTGTAATTACACAACCTGTTGAAAATCCAAAACCTTTACCAACCCCTACTGTTAAAACACCACCAAGTCCAGATCCAGTCCGTGATAAAAACACAGAAATAACAGTGGATTTCTATGGTGAAAAAATTAGGGTAAACATCGAAAAACCACAAGCAAGAAAAATCGATCAAAGAGATATTGCAGCAGGTAATGCAAACAGAGTAGAATACATTAATCAAATTACTCCTAAATTATTAGGTATTAAAGTTACTGATAAAATCATTGAAGCAAATAAAAGAAGTAGTTTAAGAGCTTTAGCTAAGGATGTTCCTTTAAATCAGGCAGATTTTCCTGAAATTCGTTCAGGACAGTTAACTAATGATCAAATTAAAGAGGCTTTAGACACCGATTATAGATCAACTGGTTATTATAGAAAAATTATTGATAAATTTTGAAAATTAATTGCAAATGGTGATAAAGTTGTTAACTTTTTAACTGAAGAAGGAAAAAAAGCATATTACAAAGAACTTAAAGCTCACAAAAATGAAGATTGAGCTAAATTAAAAATAATTTCCTTTTTAGATATGACTAAATTTACGAAATTATCATCTAATGCTATTAAAAATTTAGGTGAAGGTATGGTTATTTATGATGATAATTCAAATGTTTATATAAATGATGATGGAGAAATTGATTCATATGCTGTTTCACCACTAATTAACTCAGTAACAGCAAGAATAACAAGAGATAATTCTAAAAAACGGGTATTTGGTTACAACGATTGACGTGCAAGATATCCTGATGAAATTAGAAATGGAACTTATCCAGGGTGAACAAAATCAGATGTTACAAACACTTATTCTTCTAAATATAACTTCACTCCTGGTCAAGGAATCAAATTTGAAAAATTAACAAGAGATGAACCAGAAGCAGATGCAAGAAATGAAGGAATTGTTGTAACAATTGATGTTGCTAATCCTAATGCTTTAGAAAAAACCAAAAAATTAATTGAAGATTTAACTAAAGCAAACGAACAAATAACTTCATACAGAATTATCAACATTGGTAAAAAAGGTTCTTCAAACTATGATTTCTTTAGTATTTTCCAAGCACTACCAAATAAATTACCACAATTAGAATTATTCTTTGAAAATTACAATACAAGTGCACTTTTAGCAATTAAAGATAAAGAAATAGATGAACTTTCTTTATTAACAACAGGAAATTCCCTTGCAGAAGGTTGAGCAATCAACCCTATTGCTCTTAAAAAAGTTGCTTGAATTAACACAGTTGACTATAATGTAAGTTTCAATTATTCTTCAAGACAAACAATTGCAACAAGAATTACCTTTGATACAATTGCTTTCAACGATGTTAATATTGGACCAAATAAAGACTTAACAGAAATCAATAATGCTTTAAGAATGGTTTATTATGTTAGAAATAATGAACCATTCTTCCAAGGAAGTTTTGGACCAGGAAAAGATCCAGATCACAATGAAGGGGAAAACAGTTATCCAACAGGACTTGATTTATCAGGTGCAAAACAATTAAAATCATTAAAAGGTTTAATTTTTTCAGATACAATCAAACCTTCAAATAAACCAAGAAAACTAAAAAGAATTATTTTACATAATGAAGGTGATACTTTTGAAATTAGTGCTTCTGAAATGAATGGAGCACAATTTGCAACAGTATTAGCAACAGAAGGAATGCAACAACCAAAAAGTAAAATAGTTTTTGATAATGGAAAAGTAACTAAAAAAATCAGAATTTTAGCTGATTCATCTGCACACACATTAAATTCAGAAGGAATTGCAAACTTAAATACTTTAATTAATTTTAGTGATCATACTTTTGGTTCTGATACTCATTTTGAAGTTTATAACTATGACACAGCACTTATTAATCAACTAAGAGGTCTTGGAAAAATTGTGGATGTTGTTAATAAAGACGATCCAAAATTTGACTTTAGTTAGAATGGAGAAAAAATGAAAAAAACAAAAAAACTTTTATTATTACCTTTAATTTCATCTTCATTAATTGTGTTTTCTTCTTGTCAAACACAATTAAATCCTTCTGACTCACAACCTGGTAAAACAGATCCTAAAGATCCAAATAAACCCGGAAATGCAGTAATTTCCGGTCCAATTACACAAGAAAGATGAAATAATCTTGTAAAAAATATTAATGTTGATTATAAAGGTTATGATGAATTCAATCGTCCTAAAGAATCAGTAACTTTTGCTAAATTTGCTCAAAATATTTCTAGTTTAAAACCTGAAGTAGTAGGTATTAATGAAAAGGATGTAAAAGTTAATGTACTAGCTGCAATTCCAGATAGAGATGCAAATGGAACTGACATCTCTAGTATAACTGGACAAGGTAGAGTTTTATTTGAATTTGTTTCTAAAAAAGATCCAAAAATAAAAGCAGAAAAAACAATTCAAATTTCTGGTTTTAGTAGCACACCTGTTTTAACAGATGGTGATGGTTATATTAAACAAAATTTAACACAACTTCCTAAAACAGAACAACAAAAATATTTAACAGAATGATCTCAAGATCAAAGATATCAAAAAGATAATGCTGAATATTTAACTGTTCTTAAAAGACAACCAGGTTATGATGAATCAACATTTAGAAAAGATGTACACATAACACAAGAAGAAAAAACTAAATTTGATGCTAAAGCAAAAGAAGCAGGAATTGATACTTTTGATAGTGCTTTAGCTAAAGGATTTACAGTTCCTTCTTATAATGAAGATGGTACTTATGATGGATTAAAAATATATGATGCTCCTGAGTTGGGTAAAGGACCTTCTTGAGTAGATTCAGCAGGAAGAAATCTAGCTAGAGTTGATGGTATTGCAAGATATTTAACAAATGATCATTATAAAACTGCTGCACTACAAACTTTCCATGTGCAATTTAACAATCCAGATCCAGAACATCCAGGAGAGCCAAAATATTCTATAGCAACTTCTGGAACAATGTGAATTTTAGACTATGAGAAAACAACAGATGGAAGTTATCCAACCAAATGATATTTTGGTACTAACTTACACGTTGCAGAAGCACTTAATGATAAAACCGTTGGTTTTGGACTAACAAGATTAAACAGAGATGCTGCTGTTAGAACCAAATTCAAAATTTTATCTCACGATGAAAATTTCACTGGTTTTGGATTCCAAATGAAACCAAAAGCTGGACAATCTGAAAAACCAGTAAAAGTAGTTTATAGTGGAGAAGATTTTTTAAACTCTAAACCTTCTGATTTTCTTGCTAAAGATCAAAAAGCAAAATTTGAAAATACAGAAGAATTTGCGGATTTTGCAGTTATTGAAATTGATTTTACAAAAATCGATGCTTCAAATGTAGGTATTTCAGCAGGAATAAAAGGTGGTTCAGTTTCTTTTAATCAAGAAGCATTTAGAAGCAACCCTGCAGAAATGGCAAAAATCATTACAAATGAATATGCAAATCATGCAAGTGAACAAATTAAATTCAAAACTGAATCATATTTAAAAAAATATGCTGCAATTAATAAAAACTTAAATTATGCAAATCCAGAACCAAATATTGATAATTTATACATTGTAGGTTATCCTTCTGCTAGAAATGATTACTTTTTAATAAGATATGAAGAAGACGATCAAATAAAAGATGCTCCTTATTCCTTTAGTTTATGAACAAATGCGGAAACCAAATACTTTGATGGTATTAATTATGATCAAGTAACAGGTAAATGAAATTATACTGATGAACAAATCAATAGGGGAAATTATTTATCTTACGAAATAGGATACCGTTCTTTTGTTGATAAACCCGGTGTTCTTGATGCGTTTATTTCTGCTACAAGAACAGGAAAAGATTTACATGTTGCTAAGTTAGATCATAATAAACAATTGATAGCGGCTGGTTTATCTTATTTACCAAAACACTATGTTCCAATTGGTGGAGCTTCTGGTTCTTCAATTAGAAATCAGAATAACGAATTAGTTGCTATATATCATACATCCAATAATAGTGCAAAAACAGGAGTTGCTTCAGCATTTAGATCTGAAGGATACGATTATAAAGGAATTTATGGTGGTTCTAGTTCAAATGCATATCACTTACCACAATATGATTTAATCTATGGTGGTGGTAAAGATCAAAAAAACTCTTATAGACAAGCACTTCAAAAATTATATGGTGATAATTATAAAACTAATTTATTTGATAATATTACACAAATTCCAGAAAAATTCCAATTTAAAAACGCAGCAATTGAAACAGCTGCTGAAACTAATACAACCACAGGTAAAAAATAGGGTAAAACCTATTTTTTTGTTTATAATTTATAGCATAGGGAAAGGTGGTATACTTGCAAAAGAAAATTGAAATAAAGTTCTTTGTACCAAGAAGTTTTTATCGGTTAATTTTACCATTATATGGATTATTTTTTGTGATGTTAGTAAGAACTCTTTTACAAGATTTATACTTTAATACGCATTATGTTGTTTTTGCTGTTTCTCTTCTTGGTGCTATTATTATTTTAAGTGTTGCTATTTTTTATACTGTTATGTGAATTAAAATTAATAAAAGCAATATTACTATAGAAGCAGGAAGGTTAAAAGGAGAAAGTTGTGCTAATTTAATAGAACATCCTAAAAATTTTGATTGATTTAAAATTGAAAAAATTGATATTAATGTTAGAGAAATTCTTCAAGTAGAACATTTTTATGAAAAAGGGAGGGATAGTATTAAAGTTATTACTAAAAATCAAACTTACTATTTACATTATGTTTTTAATTACCAAAAAACAATGTTAGAATTAAATGCCTTGATTGAAATTATTAAAGAAGAAAGATGGCATTAATTACTTTTCTAATGGGAAAATCCTGTATAAAAGGAAAAAAATCAAGATCAAAAACCCGTCTTTCCCAGTTGACGGGATTTTTTTCTTTTTTTCATATATTTAATACTAC
>NZ_JBTGVH010000018.1:0-20625 GCF_054343485.1 Mycoplasma sp. 613B
TAAAATACAAATAGGTTATAAAAACACTGGTGCACTTTATATTTCATTTAAGGAAGCACTTAATTTTTTAAGTGCTTATTTTAACTTCTGAATTTTAAAAATAAAAATAAAGGATATACAATGAAAAAAGAAAAAATTGAATTGATGCTTTTAATTTTTATTTGTTTAATATTAACTTTTCTTTCTTTATTTAATTTGGATGAATCTATTTGAATTTGAGAAAGAAATATAAATATTTGAAGAAAAATAATTAATATATTTGTAGCAATTTCAGGTATATTGGGCGTTATATCAATTGTAATGTTTGCGAAAAAGAAAAGAATTGCATTTATTTTAGCAATCCTTAATGCTGTTTTGTATGCATTTTTCTCATTTAGTAATGGTCTTGTGATTGACGGTTTTATTCAAATTTTATATATATTTATATTAATTTATATTTTTATAAAAGAAATAATAAATAATAAATATTTAAAAAAAATTAGAGAATTAAGACTCTCTTTATATGCTTCAATAGTTTTTGCAATATTTTTTGTTTTATTAGTCGCTATATTTTACTTTTTAAATCCATATACAAATAATTTTATTGGCAAAATGCTAAATATAGATTATTTTGAATTTGCATCTAATTTTAATTATAAAATAACTGCATCACTAATTTTAGCAACATTTAATGCTATTTCAGTTGTTGCATTAACAATGATGGCTTTGGGATTTAGACAAAATTGAATAATTTGATGTTTTAAAAATATTCTTTGTTTCTTTTTCTTCGGTGGGATTGCTTTTTTAAGTTGAACTATATTATTTATTAATTTTGTTTATTTGGTTATTTCAATTTATTTATATTTTGTTACTTCCAAAGAAAAAAGACTAACAATTGCATTCATAGGAATGGGAGCAAGTGGTAAATCCACTATTATCAATAATTTAAGAAATTTTTTAACAGAAAAAAATATTAAAATTATTGATGAAAGATTAAAAGATGAACAAATATTTATAGATTATATGAATGATTTAAAAGCTAAAGGGTATTTTACACAAAAAATATTCTTTAAAGATCGCTTAAAACAAATTAGAGAAATGCAAAACTATTCCAAATCACTAATTGATAGACATATGATTGATGATTTTCTTTTCCCAAAAACATTAATAAAAATGAACTATTTTATGCCAAAACAAAAGGTTTTATGAAATTTCTTTTATAAGGTTAAATACAAATTTCTGTTATCTTTAGAACCTAAGGTTGACATCGCTTTTCTTATTTTAAAAGATTTTGATTTTATTTGAAAAAATAGAACTAATGCAAGTGAAAAACACGAATTAGAAATCGAAAAAAAGAGAAGAAAAATTGAACTTCAAAACAAAAATTTTTTTCAAATGGTAAACACAGAATATTTAAAAGAAAATAAAGAAATTAGTAAGAATTTAAGAAAAAATCTAATGCTTTTTGCTAAAAAACACTATGAATTTATAAATATAGAAATAGAAGATTCTACAGAAAAAATAAAAGAAATTATTCAAAAAGAAGTAGAAAATTACTAAATTTAAAATCAACCACAATTAAGATGGTTGATTTTAATTTATACAAAATTGATAAAAATTTTAATATTTCCACTTATTGAAAAATTTAGAGTTTGTTTGGAAATAATAAAAACATCACCTTGTTTAATTTTTGTGGTTTTATTTAAAAAACCTTCTCCTTCAAAAACTACAACTTCTGTACAATGTTTTGCTTTTGTTGTGTCAATAATTTCTGTAGTATTATTTATTTCTTTTTTAGTTAAGTTAAAATTTTTTGCATTGTAAAACCCTTCTTGATTTAGTTGTTTTTGAATAATAGCTTGCAAATCCAATTTCATAGTTTCAAGAGATTCTTTAATATGAATTTCTCTTTTTTTACCATCTGTATCTATTCTTTCATAGTCATAAAGACGATAAGTTATATCACTAGATTGTTGTAATTCAAAAACCATAGTTTTTTCCGGTATTCCGTGAATTAAACCAGATTCTATAAAAACAAAATCTCCTTTTTTAAGTTCTACTTTATTTAAATATTTTTCAGTTTCTTTACTATTGATAACTTTTTCAAAAACTTTTTTTTCTGTTGTTGTAGAACCTAAAATAAAGGGTTTTCCTGTATTTTCTAATACATATCAACATTCATTTTTACCTAATGAATTAAATTTTTTAGCATATTCATCATCAGGATGCACTTGAATACTCAAAGGATATTTTGCATCTAAAAATTTAGTTAAATTAGGATAAATAAATGTTTTAACTTCATTTTTATCTAAACCAAAAAATAAAGGATTTTCCTTTATAAAATCACTAAATTTTTGGTTTGTTTTGCTCAATATTGATTCACAATCTTTTATCGCTGAAATCAATCATGCTTCACCAATATTTTCTTTTAAATTAAAAATCTTTTTTATCTTGTCATTTGCTCATAAAGTTTTTTTAAAATATGGTTTTAAAAAAATAATCTGTTCCATTTTATCTCAATTTTTTGTTAAATAATGAATTAGCAGTCAAACTACTAAAAATTAATGATAGAAATGAAATTAATAATAAAAATATTCCATATATAAATTTAGTGATGTTAACTGCTTCCAGCAACTTACTAATAGAATTATATTTTTCACTTCCTTCTTTTAGTATTGATAATTGTTTGTTTAACTCAACAAACTTATCGTAATCAGCTGTGCCTAAAACTGTTAATATTATACCAATAATGAGAGAAATTAAGAAAAGTGATATAAATAGATATAAAATTATTTTATCTTTATTTAAGTTTATTTTATTCATTTTTAGCCCCTTTTCTTAAATTGAGTTTATTTTTTAAATTATTTAAAAAAGGTATGTTTATATTTATGTTTGATGATTTTGAATTTTTTCAAAATCCATAAATTAAACAAGTAATTGTTGTTCCTACAATAATTGATAAAAAGAAGAATAAGATTCCTAATCCACTGCCATGGACATTAGAACCAACTGCTCCTAAAATTGCAACAATAGGTCCACCATGAGCTGCTGCATTTGTAACACTTAATAGTCCAGCCATTGCTCCTGCAATTGCTGAACCAATTACATTAGCAGTAATAACTCTTTTTGGATCTGCTACTGCAAAAGGTATTGCCCCTTCACTAATTCCAATAAATCCCATAATTAAAGCAGAAATACCTAATGATCTTTCTTGTTCATTGAATTTTTTTCTAAAAATAATTGTTGCCAATCCCATTCCAAGTGGTGCTACAGGTATAGCAGCAGCAACCATTCCCATTGGTTCAAAAACTTTTTGAGCAACTAAGGCAGTAGAAGTTAAAAAGGCTACTTTATTTATTGGTCCACCCATATCAAATCCTGCCATTCCTCCAAGTAAACCACCAATTAAAAATGCGATTCCTAAATTTAATGCTCCTCCGCTTTTGAATAAGTTTTGTAATGCATTAATAAATTTATCCATTATAAAACCAATAGGAGCTCCTATTATAAAAATAACTAATAATGAATAAAATAAAGTTACAGCAATAGGTATTACAAACATTGGAATTATTGCAGCAATGGATTTTTGAATTTTTAATTGTGTTAATCATTTAACTGTGTAACCAATTAAAATTCCAAAAAGGATTGAACCTAAAAATCCCATTGGAGTTTGAACACTTATGTTACCAATACTGAA
This sequence comes from Mycoplasma sp. 613B, assembly GCF_054343485.1. NCBI lineage: Bacteria > Bacillati > Mycoplasmatota > Mollicutes > Mycoplasmatales > Mycoplasmataceae > Mycoplasma > Mycoplasma sp. 613B. The sequence continues at coordinate 3,677 of NZ_JBTGVH010000018.1, forward strand.
GAATAAACTATTCATATTAGCAACAGTTGAGACAACAAATGCTGGCATTATTGCTGCTCTACCAGCGATTGAATAAGCAATATACGCTCCCAAAGCACCTATCATTAAGGTAAATGATACAACTCCTATTTGTAGTATGTACCAAAGAAAATCACCTTTTGGTGCTGCAGAATTATTTCCATAAATACTTTTTCCAATTCCTAAAGATAAAGCAATCATAATCCCACCGAAAATTACAAATGGAATCATATAAGAAATACCAGTAACAATATGTTTTAATAATCCTTTTTTATCTGTATTTTCCTTTATATTTGTTGCTTTTTCAGTGTGTTTATATACTAAAGATTTTTCTGCTTTTTTAATTACTTCTTCAGTGTTGTGAATTGCTTCTTTTGTGGAAGTTGTATATAATTTTTTGTTATTAAAAATAGATAAATCTACTTCTACATCACTTGCTACTATAACAAATTCAGCTTCTTCAATATCTTTTAATGTTAAAGTGTTTTTAGAACCTACTGAACCACGAGTTTCAATTTTAGGAAGATATCCTTTTTCTAATAATTTCTTTTCTAATGTTTCTGCAGATAAATAAGTGTGAGCAATTCCTACAGCACAGGAAGTTATACCTATAACCTTTTTACCATTAAAATCCTTTGCTTTTGTTTCTTCTTTCTTATTTATAAAGTTATTAAATAAAGTTACTATTTCTTCTTTATCTAAGCTGCTTTTAAGTTTTTCAATCATTTGAGAATCTAAAAGCATTGTAGAAACTTTTGCTAATGTTTCTAAATGAATATTATTTTCAGTTTTAGATGGAACTAAAATTGAAAATATGTATTTTACTTTAGAATTATCAAATGTTTTTCATTCTATATTTTCTTTCAACTTTATAAAAAATAAAGCTGGTTTATCAATGTATTCAGACTGAGCGTGGGGTATAGCAAATTCTTGTTCCATACCAGTTGAAACTTGATTTTCTCTATTTATCAATGATTTATAAACTTCATAAGAATCTGAAGTTATTTTTAGTTCACTTGCTTTTTTAGCTATGAAATTAAAAACTTCATCTTGAGTTGTTAAATCTTCCTTGATAAAAATTTTATCTTTTGAAAAAATTTCCATTTTTCCTCCTTATGTCTATAATAAAATTATATTTTTATAAAGAAAACAAAAAGGAAAAAGGAAAAAAATTTACTTTTTATATGTAAAATTAAGAAAAATATTTTTCTTATTTATTTCAACCTTCTAATATTTTTAAATTCTTTAAATAAATTTCATCATAATTATGATTCTTATGTTCTATTAAAAGAAAGAATATCAAATCCGCTATAAATTGTTGATTTATTTTGGAAGAAATGGAGACTAATCTTTTATCTTGTTCTAAGGTATGATAAATAATTACATTTTGATATTTTTCTTTCATGGTTTTGTTTGCTGTTATTAAATAAAACTTAATTTTTTGCTCTTCAAACAAATTTATAATATGTTTAATTTCTTTTGTATCACAAGATTTTGAAAATAAAATATTTGTAACTTGTTCTTTTCTTTCTTGTGCTGATATAAGTAAGAAGGAGTGAAAATCTTTAAAAGGTAAGGCATTCAAACCGATTTTTTGCAAATTAATTCCCAACTCGCCAGCAGAAAGAAAAGAACTTCCTGCTCCAAAAAGATAAGTTTTTTCCGAATTTACAATATCATGAACTAAATTATTAATTTCTTTTAAGTCAACTAAATGAGCAGTTTGAAAAATTGATTCTTTATAGTAATTAAATAATTTATTTAATATTTCTATATTTTTTTCTTTTTTAATACCATTTAGTGTTTCACTAGAATTCAAATAATTGTGAAATACATAGAATTGCATATCCTTTAATGAGTTAAAACCTAATTTTTTTACAACTTTTGAAATCACTGAAGTGGAGATAAAAGTTTTTAATGCTATTTGTTTAATGGAAAAACTATAAAATTCTTTAGGATTATCTAAAGCAAAATTTATTAAATTCATTTCTGTTGAAGTTAGTTTTTCCAATTCTTTAGAAGTAAAAAGTTTAATATTCATATTTTCTAGTCCTTTTAAAAATTATACATTCAAAAAAATAATAATAAGTTATGAAAAAAGCAAAAACCTAATTTTTGTTAGGAATTTACTTTTAATTTTAATTCTTTTATTATTGATAATATGAATTTATTTTCATTAACTTTACTTTTTAAACTTTTATTTTTTATATAAAATATTTAATTTTTTGTATTTTTCTAAGTATTTTAGTTTAATTTCTACTTTTTTAAGAATAAAGTAAAAACTAAAATTATGTAAAAATAAAAGGAATTTATTTTGAGTTAATTTTTCAATTTGCTTATAATCTCTTTTTAAATATAACAATAGAAAAACTGGTTTAATAAATGTTAGTAAACTTAATAGAAAAAGCGGAATTATAATAATCAATATTAATGGAGCATCTTTTGTTTTTGGATCTTGAATCAAAATAAAAGAAAGAAGTAAAACCATACTTAAAAAATAGATAATTAAAAGTGTTCTAATAAAGAAACTTATTATTACTGATTTAGTACTTTTCAAAGATTTGATATAAACACTTAATAATTCAAACTTATTCATTTTGTTCTCCTAGTATTTTTTCATATTTTTTAGCTATTAATCTCATATACAATTCTCTTCTATCCATAGAATTTTTAGGGTTTTTAAAAGAGAAATTTTTTAGCAAAAGAAAATTTTTATTAATTTGATTTTCTTCTAAAAATTCTTCTTTTTCTTTTTCGTTTTTAAAGAAAAATATAGGATTTTCAAATGAAAATGTAGTATTATGAATAACATAATTTTTCACAATATAATCATATTCATTATCAAAAGATTTTCTAAGAGTTTTCACTTCAAAATTTGTTTCTAAATTTTCTAATAATGAATATAAACTTATTTTTTTAAAGTTTATTTCAAAAAATATTTTTTCTTCTTTTAAAGCACTAATCTTTCCAATTTTTAAATCAATATTATATTTTAACATTTGATCAAAATTTGAAATTAGCGAAAACTGAGATGAATGTAAAATAACATCTTTATAAACTTCTTTGAAAGAATTGAAAGAAAATTCCCAATTCTCTAAACTCAAATGTTTTAAATCCAAAAGAAAATTACCTATTTTAGTTTCATCTTTATTTTCTAAATTGAGTTGTTTATATAGTTGAATAAGTTTAGAAGCAAATTGAAACTCTTTATTAGGAATTGTAAAATTATATTTTTTAACTAAATATTCTTCTGGAATAAATCTAAATAACAAACTATCAATTTTTATGTCTTTATATTTTCCTTTTGCAACTAATTTGGTATTAACTAAATTATCATTATTATTTAAGTTTAAACTACTTAAATTAAAAAGTTCACTGCTTTGAGAACAAAAGTCCAAATCATTTATTTTTCTATTAAATTCAAAAGTTAAATAAGAAGCAAAACTACCTAAAAATAAGAGATTTTGATTGGTTTTATTGATTTCTTTTGCAACTTTAAATATATTTTTAGTTTCTTTATTCATTTTAAATTCAGAAAATAATTTAAAATTAAATTTTAGAAACATGATAATACTAAGTATTTTTCTTGATGTTATAAATTTATTTTTTTGATAGTAAACAATAAATAAAATATGAAAAATAACAATAATAGTTAGGTAAATTCAAATAAAAAAAACAATTCAGAAAAAAAGATAAGCATATCAATCATAATTGGTGTTAATAAAATAAAATGAACCGACAAAACATATGATAAAGTTTATAACAAAAATGATATCTCAAAATAACGATCAAAAAGACGTTAACTTAAAATAGTTTATTTTAAGTGCTATATTAAAATTAAGTTTCATTTTAGATATCTCCTTTATTTTATTTAAAATCTTGCAAAAAATCCTAAACTTAATTAGGATTTTGTTTTTAGTTTATTATTTAAATAAATAGATAAATTTATTTTGAAGTCCTAAAAAAGTAAAAATGAAAATACTGGTTAATTTTAATAATTAACTTCTTGATATTATAAATAATAATATTTTTAGTTATTTTCATTTTTCCTCCCGCAACCATAATTGCATTATAATACTTTTTTCCAAAATTTTCAAAATAAAACCAAAATATTTTAAAATCAAATATTAATTTCAAATATAAAATTGTAAAATGATATAATAAAATTAAATATATTATAATTTATAAAAGATAGGGGATAGTGTGAAAATTTCAGACATCAAAAAAATTGCTCATAGGATCATTGAAAACCAAAATATAGAGAATAGCTTTATAGAATATAAAAAATCTTTAGATTTTAAAGATAAAATTCTAAAAACAGCTTGTGCTTTTGCTAATAACTATATGAATGATGAAATTGGTCTATTATTCATTGGAATTGAAGAAGTAAATGATAAAATTACTGGTGATAAAGCGTTTCCAAAACGCCCAATAACAGGTATAAAAGAATCTAAAATAGAAAGTATGGAAAATAAAATAAAGTCTTTACTTGTTAATATTTACCCTAAAATAAATTATAATCTCCTAACTGATCAAATAGACGATAAGCATTATTTAATTATTGCTATAAAAGACAATAATAATGGACCTTTTCAAACAACAGAAAAGGCAGAAAAAGAAATCGGATTAAAACCTGGGCGATATATAAGAATAGGAAGAGATACAAGATTACCTAAACCCCTTGAAGAATTTGAACTTTTAAGAAAATTTGCCAATTATTCTTTTAGTTCTAACTTAAATCATATTGCCACAATTGATGATTTAAATTATGAATATATGAAAGAATATTTAATATTAACAAATGCTAAAAAAGATATTATAGAAATGTCTAAAATAGATATGGCAAGAAGTATGGGACTAATAAGCGACAATAAATTTGAAAATTATAGAGCAAAAAATTTTGCTGTTCTAATGTTTGCAGAAAATCCAAGCAAATTTATCCCTAATGCATTTGTTAAAGTAATTAGGGAAGTAGATGGTACTGATAAGATGGAAGAAAAAATATTTGATGGACCAATCTGACTTCAAGTAAAACAGGTTAATAAGTATTTTGAAAATAATATAATGACATACTACACAATAAGAGAAGATGACAAAATAGAACATAAAATTATTTATAATTATCCACTTGCAACTTTTAAAGAACTAGCAACAAATGCAATTTTACACAAAGAATACGAAAATAATGAATTTGTTGGGATTTATATTTATAAAGATAGAATTTCTTTCATAAACCACAACAAACCATTACCTCCAGTAACAATAGAATCTCTAAATAACGAAACTAGTTTTGATCAAAGAAAATATATAAACAATGAAATAAAAAATATGTTTTTTGCATTGAAACTAATAGAATCTTATGGTTCAGGGATAAGAAGAGCAAAATCTGCTCTTTTACAAAATAATTCACCCAAATTATTATTTAGTTCAGGAGATGAAAAAAGTAATTTTACTAATGCAATTATTAAAATAAATGAAGAATTTTATAAAAATTTTGATAATAATTTTTCTAAAAAAACTACCACCAAAACTACCACCAAAACTACCACCAAAACTACCACCAAAACTACTCTTAAATATGATCAAATTATCAATTTATTGGAGAAGAATCCATTAATAAATACTAAAGAAATATCTGACAAATTAAACATCACAATAGACGGGGTTCGTTATCATTTGAGAAAAATGAAAAAGGAAGGTTTGGTACGCTATGAAGGTTCTTCTAAACTGGGAAAATGAGTAATTAAAAGGAAATAAAATAATATAATGTGAGATTGTAAGAATAATTTGCTAATATAAGATATTTTGTGCAAATTTCTCTTGCTTACTTTTTTAAAAAGTTGTTAATTTCCTTATTTATTTAATAAAAAAAGCTAACATCTTGAATGTTAACTTTTTTCTTTTGCTTTTAAGCATATAAATATTGTAGAAATTATTTAATAATTTCTGTTACTGAACCAGCACCAACTGTTCTTCCACCTTCACGGATTGAGAATTTTGTACCTTGTTCAACAGCAATAGGAGCGATTAATTCAACTGTTAAGTCTACATTATCTCCTGGCATAACCATTTCTCTTCCTGCTTCAAATTTAATTCCGCCAGTAACGTCTGTTGTTCTGAAGTAGAATTGTGGTTTATAGTTTTGGAAGAATGGTGTATGACGTCCACCTTCTTCTTTTTTAAGAGCATAAATAGCTGCTTTAAACACTGTGTGTGGAACTATTGTTTTTGGTTTAGCAATAACTTGTCCTCTTTCGATTTCTGTTCTATCTACTCCACGTAGTAAAACCCCAGCATTATCTCCAGCCATAGCTGAATCAAGGTTTTTTCTAAACATTTCAATTCCAGTAACAACTGTTTTTTTAGGTTGTTCTTTGTAACCAACAATTTCAACTTCTTCGTTAATTTTAACTTGTCCTCTTTCAACTTTTCCTGTAGCAACTGTTCCACGTCCTGTAATTGTGAAAACATCTTCAACCGCCATTAAGAATGGTTTATCCATTTCTCTAACTGGAGCATCGATGTATGTATCAACTGCATTCATAAGTTCAAAGATTTTTTCTTCTCATTCTGGTTTTCCTTCTAAAGCACCTTTAGCTGATCCTCTAATAATAGGAGTGTTTTCTCCATCAAATTCGTATGAAGATAATAAGTCTCTAATTTCAAATTCAACTAGGTCAACCATTTCTTCTTCACCAACTAACATATCTACTTTGTTTAAGAAAACAACGATTTTTGGAACTCCAACTTGTTTTGATAATAAGATGTGTTCTCTTGTTTGAGGCATTGGTCCATCTGTAGCAGCAACTACTAAGATAGCACCATCCATTTGAGCTGCACCTGTAATCATGTTTTTAACATAGTCAGCGTGACCTGGACAGTCAACGTGTGCATAGTGTCTTTTTTCTGTTTCGTATTCAATGTGAGCTGTGTTAATTGTAATTCCACGTTCTCTTTCTTCTGGAGCAGCATCGATTGATGCATAGTCTTTAGCTTCTGCTAATCCTTTTTTTGATAAAACTGTAGCAATAGCTGCTGTTAAAGTAGTTTTACCGTGGTCAACGTGTCCAATTGTACCAATATTAACGTGTTCTTTTGAACGATCAAAATTTAATTTTGCCATTATATTTCCTTTCATTTATATTAATTTATTTTATTTTAAACGCGTTTAAAACCAACCAAAGAATAGTCTTTCATCTATTTCCTATCCAATCGCGTTTAATTTTTAGTATTTACTTATTATATAAAATACATTAATATTTTACCAAAAAAAAGCAAAAATAAAAATTATTCATACTATAAAAAATAAAAAGAAAGCACCCAGATGGGTGCCTGAATATAGTATTAATTAATTTATCTGAATTTTTAATATATATGACTATTTAACTAAATTTATGATTGAAAACAAATATAATTTATGAATTACAAGAATTTAATTAAAAATTTAAATATATAGTGTGTATATTAAGTGTAAATTATGTGTGAAGTAAAAGGAGTTAACAAAACTATATTAAAATAAAATTAAAAATTAAGAAAATAAATTAAATAAAACAAATCTAAAAGTAATTATAATATTTCGCATAGATAGTTCTCTATGCGTTATTATTCTACCATAAAAACTCTTTTTTTTTTTTTTTTGCAAAAATTTTTATTTTTTTAAAAATATTAATGATTTATTTTAAATTGAAGTAACTTAATATAAAAGAATAAAATCCTTATTATTTCTGTATTTCATATTATAATTTAATAATATTTATATTTGAAAGTAAAGAGGGAATATGAAAAAAAGAAAATTATTATTTATTGGTTCGTCAGTAACAACTTTACCTACTTTTTTTGTAATTTCTTGTGTTGATAAAAACCAAGTTTCTCAAAAAACACCAGAAAACAAAAAGGAATACAAACTAGAAAATAGCAAATTCTTATTTAAAAACAATCAATCTTTTATTGAATTAACTTTTAATCAAGAATTGACTGGAGCAAACACAGCTTCTATTGGTTTGTTAAATAAAAATACCGAAGTTAAATCTTTTATTGAAGAAAATATTAAAAATAATTTAACAAATAAAATTGTTTTTAATCTATCGAAGGCAAATATTGAAAAAGAACAAGATTTTCTTGTTGAATCAATTTTAATCGATGGCACAAAAGTTAATTTAAATAAACAAATTGATTTTTTAAGTGATGAAAAAGTAATTACTGATTTTAATCAAGAATTTAATTCACAAAAAAATAATTTAGTATTTCAAACTTTTAATTTTTATTATTCTGATGATAAAAATATAACAAAAATAAAAGAAAATGATAATGAATCTCTACTAAACAAGCAAAATGAAAATTACAAAAAATATTTAAAAACAAAAGAAAATGACGACACAATTACTTCTGCTTCTAAAAAAGATTTAGAAATAAATTCCAATGATTTATTATTTGATGAAAGAGAAGTTGAAGTAACTGAAAAATATATTGCATTAAAATTCAACCAAACAAACATTTATGAATTTAATCAAGGTAAGATTTTAGTTAAAAATCTAAATCCTTTAAAACCTTGATCAAAAGTTATTAATCTAGATTATGATATTGTTGCTCAAGAAGTTAGATTTTTAAGAAGTGAAATACCTGCAAATTTAAATAATCTAGTTTTCACAGCTATCTCTATAAATAATAAAGGTAAAGAATTTGCTTTCACTAGTAAAGTTCAATTTGATCTTGATAATTTTAAAGATAAATTAACATTAAAAGATTTTAATGTTTTTAAAGATGAAGAAAATAAAAAGGTTTTTGGTTCAATTTCTTTTGATTTTTCAAAAGAAGATATTGAAAAATATAAAGATAAGTGATTTGTTATAAGTTTCCATGCTTTAAGAAACGAAATAAAAGAAGTTCCTTGACTTCCTTTTGATATTAGACCAGAAATTGTTGTACCATTTTCTAAATTATGAAAATTTAGTTTAGATAAATTAGATGAAAACAAAAGATATGAAATAACAAATATTACAGTTAATGAACCATATTCATTAAAGGAATATAATTCTATAAACTCAATAAAAGATCAAATAAATAAAGAATTTGCTTTTAATTTTAATAATTATAATTGGCAAGATTTAGGTTTAAAATACAATCATAATGAAACTTTAAATGTTAATAATGATAACTTAATTACCAAAAGAAAAGATTTAATAAAAGATGAAATAGTTAGTTTATGATTGGATCAAAATTCCAAATCTTCTATTCCTTATTCAATTCAAAACTTCATTTCTTACCAAGAATATTTAAAACAATATCAAATTTATAAAGGTTGACTTTCTGATCAAAATTTACCAAATAAAAAGGATTTTTCCTTTATAAACGACAAAAATGAAGTTATGTATGCAAATTCAATTAGTGGTAGAGAAATTATTAATAAAACTCTTTTTAACTTCAATTCAAACAGAACTCAAGCAAGCATCACAAAAGAGTTAAATAGATATAAAAACTTAGATAAAATTCAAGATGAAAATATAATTTTAGAATTTTCTTTTGTTTTAAACACTAAAATACCATATAGAGTAAATGATCAAAAAATAGATGGATGAAAAACTGGTGCAAAAATAAATGTTTTTGTTCCACTAAAAGAACTAAAAGATAAAAAACATTTAAATTATTTACCTTTTAATTTTGATTTTAATTTTGATGACAAAAAAACAAATGAAAAACGTTATTTTGAATTAAAAGAAAAATTTAATTTTAATGCTTCTTATAACTTGGAAGACAATACTGTAACATTTAATGTAAATTCAAAAAATGGAAATATTAAATTGTACGATGACACTACTTCACATAATTTTTCACAAGTTGATTCAGCATTTATTTCTAATAGTATCTTTTATGTTCATTGACAGTCAAAACAAAATCAAGATAATTCAATAACTTTTGAAGAAACGCCTTACAAAAAAGAAACTTTAATAACAGGCGATACTGAAATAATTAATAAACCACAAGACATTTATTCATTTAAAACAGAAATCGATGATAAAAACAACAATGCTAAAAGGTTATTTAAAGATGATTCATCAGAAGCACTAAAAGAAACTCGTTCAAGATCCTTTGCTTTATCTAGAAGGGGTGGAACTTATAATTTAATTGGAAAAGTTAAACCAAATGATCCAAATGATCATAGATATTATATTTCAACAGCATGACACGTTTGAAATTGAGATGGTGGTTGAAGAAAAGATCCTTTCAAAACAGGTTCTTGATGATCTCAACAAGAAATTAATCACAGAGATCCTAAAACAAATATTTTAACTAAATGATTTCACAATCCTGTCTTTAAAGTTCCTGTTTTAACTGATAAAAATGAAACAGATAAAAAACAGCCAATTTTAGAAGATGAACATAAATATTATGGATATTTTGAACATATTTTTAAAATTGAAGAATATATGAATTTTAATGATGAATCTTCATTTCCAACATTTGCTTCTTTTAGAAATAATCTTGGTAAAAAAGTTGCTAATGACAATGTAGATAAAGTAAACAATAGTGATTATTGATATTCTAAAGCAGATTTATTTATAGGAATTATGGATATTAGTTATTTTGAAAATAACTATAAACTTGAAAATTTAGATCAAAATACTCAATTGAGTGACTATCAAAAAGAAGTTGTTAAATTCTTTTTAAATTGAAAAAATCTCAAAACTCTTGAAATTTCCAATACTTCTAATTTTATTAGCAATATTTATAATTTAAATTATACTCTTGCATCCTTCCCTTATTACGAAAGAACACAAACAAACGATGATCCAGCTTCTCCAGACAAAAGATCTATTAGATATAGAGAATATTTACTTGGAAATTCTCCACACACTAACTTTGGTAGTTCAGTTATAACATTTCCAGTTAATAACAAAAATGAAACTTACTATTTTAAAAACAGTACTTATCTTTTTGATAGAAATAATATAGATTTATCATCAGGTTCATCGGGAACTTTTGCATATGATGCAGATGGAAAATTAGTTTCTATATTTGAAACAATTTCATTAAATAAAAATACAGATGGAAGTTTTAATAAATTTGGTTCATATATAATAGATAATCAAAAATATACTTATTATGGTAGCGGAAATCATCCAACTAATCCTTCTTCTTTTTATGAAAGAACAAGATTAATGTCATATTTATATCCAGATAAATATGAATCAACTGATTTTAGTAAAAAACCAGATATATACTATGAATTAAATCCCAAAAACTAAAAACAAAATTAACACCTAATAGTGTTAATTTTTCTTTGTTTTAGGCATCTTTAATTTAGAAGTCTTTAATTACTTTTCTCTTTTAACTTCTCTTATTTTTTGCTTAAATATAGAATTATAATGTGGTATTTCAAAATTAAGTTTTTCTTCATTAATTGAATTATCTGAATTATATGTGGCTGTTGAATAATAAATTTTTAAATTCTTAAAAATTACATCTTTTTTATCAAAAATAAAGAACTTCATTATTTCATTTTTTTCTTTTTCTTCAATGGAAATATTATTTTTTAAAATTAAAGATCTTATTTTAGTATCTTTTTCTTTTGAATTAATACTTTTATCTTCGACTCAGCCCGTAGGTTCTGGACTTCTTAAATTTTCAAGATATCTTTTGTTTAGCAATCTATAAAATTCAAAATTTACATTATTATGATAAACTAGTTCATAATTTTTTTCATTGTTTTTTGCAAACTGTGGAGTTGTAATATAAACTATAAATTTATCATCAAATAATTTTTTTGGAAATTGATTTTGTAAAGAATTAACCAATTCATTAACATTTGTTTCTGAATTAATATTAGAATACTTTTCATTATTTTTTAGTTCATATTTAAGCAGATGTAAAAAATCATCAAATTCTTCCAAAGAAGAAAAATAATTATTTTGTAATTCATAATTATCAAATACAATATTTGAATAAAATACAGGTTTTTCTTTTATTTTGGTTTCATCATATTTTCATTCAAATTTTTCTTCTTTAATTTCCATTTTTTTATCTATATTTACTTTTTGTTCTTTTTGTATTTGATTACAAGAAATAAAAGAAGTTGTTGAAATTGTGGTTAGCAAAACTATTTTAACTACTTTTTTAATTAATGACATAATAACTCCATATGCATAACTTTAATTATATTACTAAATTATAACATTTATTCATTTTATTTTATTAAATTAGCTAATTTTATTTATAAATATTCAAAAAATAGTAAAAAATTATTTTTTATTTAGTTTTTCAACTTTATCTCAATAAATATGATTAATATTGGTTTCTTGAAAATGGTGTAATTTATCATTAATGGAATCATCTTCATTATAAGTTTTATAATCATAATAAATTTTTAAATTATTGAATAAAACGTCTTTTTTATCAAAAATAAAAAATTTCATAATTTTGTTTTTAGATTTTTCTTCATTACTGATATTTTCACTAAGAATGAGTTGATCTATCTTTTTTTCTTGTTCATTTTCTGATGAATATATCGTTGGTGCATTTTCTGGTTGTTGATAATAGTCTTTTTCTATTAATCTATAAAACTCAATGTTGATATTATCATGATAAACTAATTCATAGTCTTTTTCCTTATCGACAATAAATTCTGGTGTTGTAATAAAAACAACAAATTTATCATAAAAAAGACTTTTAGGAAATTTTTCTTGAAAACTTTTTGTTATTTTTCTAAGATGTTCTTCTGTATTTATATTTGAATATTTTTCATTAGTTTTTATCTCGTTAACTAGAAGTTTTATAAAACCTTCCATTTCAAAAGTGTTAGTAAAAAAGTTATTTTGAAGTTCATTATCACTCAAAATGACATTAGAATAAAATACAGGTTTTTCCTTTATTTTGGTTTCATCATATTTTCATTCAAATTTTTCTTCTTTAATTTCCATTTTTTTAGTGTTTTCTCCTTGATTATTTTTTCAAATTCCTATTGTTTGATTGCAAGACACCATAGAAAATACATAAAATGCAGAAATTATAGGAATTACTATAATTTTTTTAATTAATGACATAAGATAACATTCCTTTTACTATTTCCTTCATAGGTGACTGATCAGGAATATAAACTTTTATTCTATATTCTCCATCACTTAACACTTTAAAGTTTATAAATTCAATGTTAGTATATATATTTCTTGAAGATGCAACCACTTCCCATTTATTAGTTTTTTTATTAAAGAATTCTAAATCTATATCTACGTCTTTTGGAATAAATCAAGGATTTGAATTTTTTAATTTTTCGTAATCTGAAGAATTTCAATAATTTTTATATTTTTTCAATATTGAAAATTTATTTATTAAATTATTATTTGTTTGAAGATTATATTCTTCTTTTTTCTTTAGATATAAAGAATATTTTTCATCAAATTCTTTTTTCATATTTTCTCATTCTTTAAATTTTTTTAAATATTCTAGTTCATCAATAATTAAAAAAGGATTAAAAAGTTTTAGAAAAAAATTAACTTCTTCTTTTTTAGGCGGTGTGTAATAATCACTTGGTCTAAGGGGTTGAATAGGTTCTTTTATTTTTTCTTCTTCATAACCTGCATTAAATAATCAAGCAATAGAAATTGAAACATTGTCATCTTTTTTTAAATTTATGTTAAATATTTTTTCCTTAAAAAATTCAGCAAGTGAAAATGAGTATAAATTTTTAGTTGCTCTTTTGATTTTTTGGTAGTCGATTAATCCTATTCCGTATTTTTTATTAAAATTATGAACAAATGATTTTTCATATTTATTTTTTGAATTTCAATAAGAACCACTACCTAAAATAGAAAGTATCGATTCGGGTTTATTTATTAAATCAGAATTATTATTCATTATTATATTTGCCAATACTCCAGTAACTAACGGAGAAGAAAAAGATGTCCCACTTGAAAATGAATTTTCTGACTTGAATTTATAATTTTCTCCCGGAGCGACAACTAAAGGTTTATTGAATATAATATCACTAGCATGACCTCATGAAGAAAAAGTAGATACTGAATCTCCTTCTATGTTTGTAGATCCAACTATTACTGAATTTTGTGATAATTTTGTTCCATCTACAAAATGAAAATCCTTATTTTCTCCATCATTTCCAGAAGAAAAAACATTAATAATTCCATATTTTTTAGTTATAAAATCTAAATAATAAGAATAGTCATTGTAATATTGATTCTTTAAAAAATCATTAACATCTTTATAAATGTTTTGACCATTTTTATAAAAAATTCTACCATAACTATGATTAATAATTTTTACACCATTATCAATCATTCATTCCATTCTTTTTATTCATTTGCTGAATTCGTTTTCGTTCTCATCACCTTTAAAATTTGCTGCATAAATAATTGAATTTGGATTTAAACCATATTTTTTATCAGCTATTATTCTTGCTACTGAATCTGCGTGTGAATATTCTGTTCCTTTATCATCTTTATCAAAATATACTATATTTTTAAAATGTTTATAATAAGGTGTACTATCCACTTCCATTACACCAATTTTTATAGGTTGCTTATCAGTTTCATCTCCGTTTGACTTTTCAAAATGAATAGTTTCTTTTTGTTTAATCAAAAAATCTTCTGTTGAATTGTTTTCATTTTTTGATGCATTATCATATGAAGAAGTCAATCCTTCTTCAACTATTAATTTATTTTTTAAATTGAAAAATTTTAATTTTATCACTTTTGGGTTTGATATTATAAATATAATATCTGACAAAGAATTTTTATTCAATTCAAGTTTAAAAAAAACTAAATTGAAGTATTTTCTAAAATTTATTTCACTAATTTTTTTTGTTTTCAAAAGGAGATCCTTAATTTCTTCTTTTGAATTTTCTTCGAAAGTAATAGATAAATTAAATGAATTTATTTCCTTTTCTTTTGCAAAATCATTTAAATCTATTTTATCAAAATTTTCTAATAAAACTCTATAGTTTATATTTTGATTTTCCTGATTTTGTGCAACTAGTACAGTTGGAATATTTAGCATACCAACTACATCGTTCAATAATTTTAATGACATAAAACCTCCATTTTATATATCTAAATTATATCATTTATTCATATTGTATCAATATATTACAAAATTTTATTTATAAAAATTTAAATATTTTGTTAAAATGTCTTGACTTTTTTACCTTTTTTAATAATTTATTTTTAAGCTGTCATCTCTCCTTAAAAAACAAAATTAATAAAGCAAATAAAAAAACTTAATCTAATGTTAAGTTTTTTGTGCCTCTTTAATTAGTGGTGTTTCTTTATTTTTTAAAACTGTTTTTTTATAAATTCTCTAAATTCTTTATAAGTTAAGAATTTGCTTTTTACTTCTAAATTATTTAATTTATCAATTGAAAATAATGATTTAGAAATTTTAAAAGAAGTATAACTGAAAGTAGGTCAAAAATACTCAGTAGTTTTAAAAATAGGTTCTTCTTTATTTTTGCTCTTTAAATATGAATAATGTTCTAAATCTGCGGAATTAAAAATTAATTCATTTTTTATTTTTTGTGCTATTGAATAATAAGGAATCCCAATTTCAAAATTATTTATCTTATTAAAATCTAAATCTGAACTTTTATATAAATTTTGAAAAGTAGCAAATAAATCTCTACTTTTAGCAAAATTATTATATATACATATATTATACTATTTACTTATATTTTAAATTGAGATTATTTTAATAATATAAAAAATACTGTTTATAAATATTCAAAAAATAATTCACAATTTTCTTTATTATTTTTTAAAATTATCTTCTCTTAATTCAAGTTCATCTCTAAATATTGAATTGTAATGTGGCAATTGAAATGCATGGGCGTCACTATCAACATAATTAGTTTTAGCATCAAAAGTTTCATTTAAATAAGTAATTTTTAAGTTGTTAAAAATAAAATCTTTTTTATCAAAAACAAAAAATTTCATAATCTTATTTTTTGATTTTTCTTCATTTGAAATACTATTTTTTAATATCAATGATGAAACTTTATTTTCTTCCTGTTCAATTTCTTCATTATTGTTATCATTACTTCTATTAATTCTCCAACTATCATAATATTCTTTTTCTAGCAATCTATAAAATTCAATATTTACATTATCATGATAAACTAATTCATAATCTTTTTCTTTATCTTCAACAAATTTGGGAGAAGTTATATAAACAACAAATTTATCTTTAAATAAATCTTTTGTAAAAGTTTCTTTTAATGTTTTAATTAATTTATCAATATTTTCTTTCGAATTAATTTTGGAATAATTTGGTTTTGTTTCAAATTCATTTCTCAGTAAATTTAAAAAAGAATAAAATTCTGTATATGTAAAATAATTATTTTGTAATTCATTCTTTTCAAAAACAATATTTGAATAAAATGCAGGTTTTTCCTTTATTTTTGTTTCATCGTATTTTCATTCAAATTTTACTTTCATAATTTTTCCTTCTTTTTTATATATTTCTTTTTTTTCTTCTTTATTTGCTTGATTACAGGAAATAAAAGAAGTTGCTGAAATTGTTGTTAGTAAACCTAGTTTTAATATTTTTTTAACTAATGACATATGAAATAGCTCCTCTTATTTCTCCGTTTAAGTTATCATTTCTTTTTAAAGATACTTTTATTCTATAGTTACCTTCTTTTTTTACTTTATATCTTATTAGTTCCACATTGCTATAATTTGATGTAGAAGAAGAAATTGTTTCTCATTTATGAGTATTTTGATTAAAAAATTCTAAATATAAATCTATATCTCGAGGTATAAATCATAAACCATCATTTGATTTTTCTTTTTTTTCATAATTAAAAGAAATTCAAAAATTTTTATATTTATTAAGAGTTAAATATTCATTAATTAAAGGATTGTTAACTTTAGAATCATATATTTCTTTTTCTTTTGTAAAATTATTTAAATCAATTTTATGAAAATTAT
>NZ_JBTGVH010000019.1:0-20349 GCF_054343485.1 Mycoplasma sp. 613B
CTTGTCTTAGTAGTGTTGTTTTTTCTTTATTATTTTTATCGGTGATTGAATAACCTTTAAAACTATAATTTGAATCACTTATTCTAAAGTCATTAATTGCTATTTCTTCTTTTTCTTGTAAATTATCTTGTAAAGAAGAGTTATCCACTTTTGTTAGTAAAATTCCATTACCAAGCTGTTGTATATTTTTATTTATATCATTATTATTTTCGTTATCTTTTAAAAGAGATTGAGGTATTGCGTGTTCATAAGAATAATCATCATCATAATTAATAAAATTATTTTCGTTAGCATCACTATTGTAAGTGTTTTTTAATCCATTAGAAAAATGTGCCATTATTCTTCTTAAAATTATAAATTTTTCAGTGTTATTTTCAGTTCATCCTCTATTTTTGAATTCATTTTCCATTTGATTGTCTTTTACAATACTTGTTCATTTAGAAGAGAAATCTGAAAATTGCAACTGTTGATTTAATTCTTTTAAAACGTTTTTAAATTTTTCTATTTTATCTTCTTTTGATGTATCTTGATTTTCTAATATTTCCAAAATTTTCTCTGCAAATTCTATTAAATATTTTCTACCTCAATGTTTATCAAAATGGAATCAAGTTCAATTTAATGATAACTTTTCAAGTTCATATAATAATTGACTAACTAATTTTAAATTCTCTGTATTACCATCGAATATTTTTAGAGATTTAATTATAACGAATATAGGATAAACAAAAATATCTTTAGTTGATTTTCTTGTTATATGTCTTATTTGTTCTCTAATAAAATTTAAATTTTTTAAACTATCTTTTAATTGATCTAAAAAATTAGTATATCTTATATTATCATTTGAAACAGAGTTATTTTGCAAGTTTGTTTTTATTGTATCTATATATATTTTTTTATTTTCTGTTTTTTTTATATCTATATCTAATTTTTTATTTATAATAAATTCAAATATGATAAAGTCTTTTAATAAAATTTCCAACAATAGTTCAGAATAATTTTCATTACTTTTTTTATTTTCTAAAATTTTATCTAAAATGTCAGAAAAGATTTTTTCTTGATAAACTAAACTATTTGAATTTTTTTCTTGTTTATATTTTATTTTATAAAACACTTTTAAAGAATATAGAAATTTTTCTAATAATTCTTTTATAGTTTTATTTTCTTTTTTATTTTCATATCTAAAATATAAATTTCAAGTATTTTCATATATTTTTATACTATCTTCAACAAATTTATCTTCTTCTTTTTCTTTTGGTTCTAACTTTAAATATAAATCATTTTTGAAAATATCTAAAATCTCTAAAGGTTTTGTGTATAAATTGATATTTTTAAATATATTGCTTGTTTCAAAAAAATCTGAAAGTTTTATTTGTGTTAAATTTAATGCTATTTTAGTTAGGAAAAAATCAATTACTTTTTTAATTTCTTTTATTTCTTTATTTTTATATTTATCTTCAATTCATTCACAAATTCAACTAAAGGCATTTTTTATATGATTATTTTCATCTTTTGTTCATTTTACTAATATTTTTGCTAAAACAGAAAGTGAATTGTTTTGATTTTCTTCACTTTCATCTGAAAAATTTAAAAAAGAAAGATTTATTTTATTAGCATCATCTGAGTTTTCTAATTTAGCTGCTTTATATGAATATAACTTAGCAAAAGCAATTAAAATTAAGAAAAAAGTTATACTTCTTTGCTGACCATCAATTATATTCAAACAATCATCATCATCTCTAGTTAATATTATATTATTTAAGAAGATTTTGATGAACTCTGGTTTATCTGTATTATCTGAATTATTACTCTTATAAATCATTTCTAATAGTGCTATTATATTGTCTTTATCTCAAGAATAATCCCTTTGAAAAATAGGTATTCTTATTTTTCGTTTTGAATAATATGATAAATATTCTTTTATATTAATAAAATTCGAAATGATTCCTTTTTTATTTATTTCTTTAAATTCTATATCTTTAGGTTTATTCTCTTTAGAATTTAAAAAAATTCAATATTTTTCATCTAATGGATTAATTTTTATTCAATCAATTTCTTGAACTGTCTTTTCGGTTTTTTCATTTGTATTTGATTTGATTATGGAATCATCGGATTTTAATTGTTCTAAAAAGTCTTTTAAAATTGTTGATCCTTTATCATTTTGCTCTTTAATAATGGTATTTCAAAATCTTAAAGAAAAATCATACTTATCTCTTGGTTCATTATTTTGAGCAATTAAATCATTTATATAATTTTTAAATTCTTTTTCTTCAATTGATTTTAATAATTCAGGATTAATTTTATATTTTGAAACATTTTTTTCTTGTTGTTCTAATTCAATAATCATTTTTAAAGCAATTAATGGAATTTTATATCTTTGAAAAGTATTATCTCAATAAATATTTTTATTATTAAAGTTTTTGTTTTTTATTTTAAGTTGTTTATTTGGAATTCTTTCAATATAAAATTTTATTTTTGAGTTTGCTTTATCTATTTTTATTTTTTCAGTAACTAAAATATCTTCTTCTGTAACTTGTAATTCTCATAGTCTTTTAAAAAATAAATAAAGATCTTCTAGTAAAGTTTTTGTTCCACCACTAAGAGATGTTTTTGCTAATAATTTAATTTTATTGTCTTCCATATTTTAATTATCTCCAAATAGAATCGTTAATAAATCTTTTCTTTTTGAGCAAATCTTTTTTACTTCTTTTATAAAATGTTCATCATTTTTAAATTGAGGCAGAACAAAGTTAAAAATTAATGGATTTAATGCAATTAGTTCTAACATAAAATCTTTATTATGTATTAATTCTGAATCTAGAAAATAAATAATGGTTGCATATTCATAAAATTTAGATAATACTTCAATTGTGTTTTTATTTTCAAGCGCAATTCAGAATTTGTTTGTAATTGCTTTTTTAACTATTTGTTTATTATTTCTTATTCTTTTTGAAGCAAGATTTAAATATTTCATTCCATTATCAATAGCTGCATTGATAATATCTTCATCATTTTTTAACTCATCTGAAGCATATTCAAGAGCAAATCAATTATTATTAATAGCTTCTAGTATTACTTCTTTATCATTTTTGAGTTTATCTGAAGCATATTTAATATTTAATCAATGTTTTTTTACTTCTTCTAAAATAAATGCTTTATTATTTTTTAAGTTATCTGAAACATATTGCAAGGCATGAGAACCATATTTTGAAGCTAATTCAAGCATAAATTCTTTATTGTTTCTCAAACAATAAGGTATATATTTAAATGCTTGTTCGTTATTTTTAATAGCTTCTAAAATTATGTCTTTATCATGCTTAATTTCTTGTGAAGCAGCATATAAATTAATTCCATTTAGTTTTACTGCTTGCAGCATTACTTCTTTATTGTTTTTAAAATGATTTGGAATTACTTCTATAGATAAAGCATCTTTTTTTAATAAATTCAAAATAAACTCTTTATTATTTTTTAATCTATCTGAAATAAAAAGGAAGATTGCTTCCATATATTCATCTAGTGATGATAAAATGAATTCTTCATTGTCTTTTATATCAGAAGATAATAAAGAAAAATAAAAGGAATTAGTTTTAATTGCTTCTAAAACAAATTCTTTATCAGTTAAAGCATTTTCATTTTTTAATTGTATACCTAATTCTTTTAATCTTTCTTTTTCTTTTTTAAAATCTATAGTATTCATATTAGTCCTCTTTTTTATAAGTATTTAGTGAAATACTTTGTAATTTTTGTTTAATTAATTTTTTAATTTCTAGATCGTTTTTTAACTCTACAGGTATAGAAGGGAAAATATAAGGATTTAATTCTAATGCTTGTAAAACAAATTCTTTGTTGGTTTTTAATTCATTTGGAATTGTTTCAAAATTTGTTGCATTATCTTTAATAGAAGGTAAAATAACTAATTCTTTATTATTTTTTAATTCTTTTTTCAATTCTTCTGAAGCATATTCAAAAGCTTTTCAATAGTCTTTAGTAGCTTCTAAAACAACTTCTTTATTATCTTTCAATTCTTTAGAAGCATATTTTAACGCAAGACCATCTTTTTTAACAGCTTCTAAAACAACTTCTCTATCGTTTTTAAAGTTATCACAAGCATATTTTAATGCGTGAGCATCTTGTTTAATTGCTTCTAGTACTACTTCTTTATCGTTTTTGAAGTTATCACAAGCATATTTTAATGCGTGAGCATCTTGTTTAATTGCTTCTAGCACTACTTCTTTATCATTATTAAAATTATTAGCAAATTTTAATGCAAGACCTGATGTTTTAACTATTTTTAAAATAAATTCTCTATTATTCTTTAAATTATGTGAGGCATATTGAAAACTTTTACCAACGTTTTTAACTGCTTCTAAAACTATTTCTCTATCATTTTTTAGTTCACCTGAAACATATTGTAATGCTCAAGCAGATTCTTTAATTGCTTCTAAAACTATTTCTTTGTCATTTTTGAAGCTATCTGAAGCAAATTCTAATGAAATACCAGATTCTTTAACCGCTTCTAAAACAAATTCTTTATCGTTTTTTAAATTATCTGAAGCATATTTTAATGCATAACCAATTTGTTTAACTGCTTCTAAGACAACTTCTTTATCATTTTTTAATTCTTCTGAAGCATATTTTAATGCATAACCAATTTGTTTAACAACCTCTAAAACAAATTTTTTGTCGTTTTTTAAGTTATAAGAAGCGTATTTTAAATTCCTACTAACTTCTTTGTTATTTTTTAAATCACCTAAAATAAATTGTAATAAATAACCACTTTTTTCTTTAACTGCTTTTAAAATAACTTCTTTCTGGTTTTTAAAGTAATTAGAATTGTATTCATAACTTGATTTAACTAAATCTAAAACAAATTCTTCATCATTTTTTAGTTTATTTGAAGCATAAAATAAAAATCAAAAATTTTTTGTTTTCTTAATTAATTTATTTATGAAATTTTTATTTTCTTTTGCTTTGTCTGATAAAAACGAAAAATATAACCCTTTTTCACTGTATCCTATTTTTTCATTAGTTAAGACATTAAAAACAAATTCTTCATCAGTTAAAGCACCTTCGTTTTCTAATTTTAAACCGAATTCTTTTAATCTTTGTTTTTCTTGTGTAAAATCTATATTATCCATATTTTTATTATTTTTCTCAAGCATTTAATACAATATTTTTCATTTTTTGTTTAAATAGTTCTTTAATTTCTAAATCATTTTTTAATTCTGCTGGTATAGAAGCAAAAATATAAGGATTTACTTCTAATGCTTGTAAAACAAATTCTTTATCGTTTTTTAATTCACTTGCAATTAGTTCAAAATTTCTTGCATCATCTTTAATAGATGGTAAAATCACTAAGTCTTTATTATTTTTTAATTCTTTTTTAATTTTATTTGATGCATATTCCAAAGCTTCTCAACTATGTTTAATAACTTCAACAACAAATTCTTTATTGTTTTTTAACTTATCAGAAGCATGTTCAAAATATTCACCTTTTTTCTTTACAAGTTCTAAAATAAATTCTTTATTATCTTTTAAGTTATCAGGAAAGTCATAAAAATTAGCAACATTAACTACTTTTAAAACAAATTCTTTGTCGTTTTTTAACTTATCAGAAATATATCTATAAGCAAAACCATTTTGTCTGAATCCTTCTAAAGCAACTTCTTCGTCATTTCTCAGTTTTTCTGAAGCATATTCAAACATAAAATAAAGTTTTTTCATTCCTTCTAAAACAAATTCTTTGTCGTTTTTTAAACTAGTGGAAATATATTTAGCAACTCTTATATTTTGCTTAAGTGCTTTTACAACAAATTTTTTATCATTTTTTATTTCATCTGAAGCATAATTTAATGCATAATCTATTTGTTTAACAGCTTCTCAAACTACTTCTTTATCATTTTTCAGATCATCAGCAACATATTTAAGATTTAAACCATTTTGTTGAACAATTTTTAAAACGAATTCTTTATTGTTTTTTAGTTCATCTGAACAATAATCAAAAATTCATCTATCTTTTTTTATAACTTTCAACATAAAGTTTTTATCATTTTTTAGTTTATTTGAAGCATAAAATATAAATAAGTTATTTTTAGTTATCTGAAATAAATTATTTATGAAATTTTTATTTTCTTTTGCTTGGTCTGATAAAAATGAAAAATATAATCCTTTTTCACTATATCCAATTTTTTTATTAGTTAATACATTAAAAACGAATTCTTCATCAGTTAAAGTTTGTTCATTTTCTAATTTTATACCTAACTCTTTTAATCTTTCTTTTTCTTTTTTAAAATCTATATTTTCCATATTATTCTCCTTTAATAATAGTAAAAAACCCTATTAATTTGTTTAATAAGGTTTTTATATAATTTAATTTGGTTGTATTATAAAATTTGAATGAAAAATTAGCAAATTTTAATTTGCTAAGATATATATATATATATATATATGAGTTATTTTAAGAGATAGTCCTTTTTCATTTTTCATTTTTCTCCTTAATACTTTTTAATTATATCATTTTTTGGTTCTAAAAATAGAAAAACCCACTATAAAGTGGGCTTAAAAGTAAGATTATTTTACAATTTGTTCTTCACTTGCTGATACTACGGAGTCAAAATTCGCTCCAGAGTTTGCAAGCACATAAGCAGAGAAACAATTTTCAACAATAGAACCGTGAGAAACGTGAATTTGTTTGTCACTTACCATACTGATAATTGCTTGTGCACTTAAAGTAGCTGAACCTAAATCAGAAAATATTACTACTTCTTTGATATCGTTGTTTGCTTCGATGATTTCAAGTAGTTTTAAAGGTTCAGTTCCTAAATCTTTTCCATCATTAATTCCACCTAATGCTTCTATTTTAATATTATTTTCATCAATAGGAAGCATTTTAGTTAAGTATTCTTTAATTGTTTGTGCTAATTTATTGTAATGAGAAATAATAATAAATAATTTCTTCATTATAATCCTTTAATTAAGTTTTTAATAATAATATAACTTGAATAAGAACCTGGATCAATTGTGCCAGATGATCTTTCTTTTAAGTATGATGCTCTTCCTTTGGTTGCAACTAAATCTTTAGTATTTTGCACTAAAGAATAAACATAATCAATTGTTGAATCAAATTCATTTGCATCTAATGTTTCTTTTGAAGCTAAATAAGTTTCAAGTGGTTTTCAAACATCATACATTGTTTTTTCATTTAAAGTTACTTTTCCAAGCATTTCAAGTGATTTTGTAAAACTGGAAACTAAAATTTTAAATTCGCTAAATGTAAAAGTTTCATGTCCTTTTAATGCATTAGCAGAATTCATAAATGCCATTCCATATAAAGGACCAGAAGCACCTCCTACTTTTGACATTAGTGATCTTCCAACTAAAGTTAAATATGTAGGTAAATCTACTTGTTCAAAATGAATGTTAGAAACTTCAGTAAAACCTCTAACCATATTAAATCCATGATCACCATCACCAATAGTTTGATCTAAAGTAGAAATATAATCTTCATTTTCTTTTAACTCTTTGGCAATGTTTTTCATTGCATCAGTTAAATTAGAATAACTTATTTTCAACTTTTCACCTCTGTTGGTTCATCTAATAATGATTTAAGCTCATCATCTAGTTTTAGTAAAGAAATTGAAAATCCTTGCATTTCAAGTGAAGTCATAAAATTTCCAACATGAGAACTATAAATAGAAACATTTTTAGTTGCTAAATAATCATGAATATCGTTAGTTGCTATAAATAATTCCATTTCAGGTGTTCCACCTAAACCGTTCACCATTAAAGCAACTTCTGAGTTTTTATAATCATAATCTTTTAAAATTAAATCTAACATTTCTTTAACAATTTCTTTTGATGATTTAATTTTTTCTCTTTTAATTCCTGGTTCACCATGAATTCCAAGACCAAATTCAATTTCATCTGCTGCTAATGAAAATGATTCTTTTCCTGTTGTTGGAATATAAATAGAGTTTAAAGAAATTCCAAATGATCTAACATTTTGAATTACTTTTTGTGCTACTCTTTTTACTTCTTGTAATGAAGCTCCTTTTTGAGCTAATGCTCCTGCAATTTTGTGTACAAATACTGTTCCAGCGATCCCTCTTCTTCCAATAGTTCAAGTGGAATTTTCTACTGCAACATCATCATCAACTAATACAGTTTCTACATTTTTACCATTTGCTTGAGCTAGTTGTTGTGCTATTTCAAAGTTTAGTTTGTCTCCTGTGTAATTTTTAATAATTAATAAAGTACCATTTTTTGAATCTAAAGCATTTATTGCTGCTTCAACTTGATCTGGTGTAGGAGAGGTAAATACTTCTCCTGCAACAGCAGCACTAAGCATACCATTACCTACAAATCCCATATGTGCTGGTTCATGTCCTGAACCACCACCTGAAATTAAAGCAACATTATTTTTATTAAATTCAGTATTGTAAATAACATTAAAGTTTTCAACCTTTTTAACTTTTTTGTTAGTTTTTACAATCCCATTAATCATTTCTAAAACTATATCTTCTTTTTTATTTAATATTTTTTTCATATAATAAATTCCTTTATTGATTAATTATTTTATTTTTTATAAGTTGGTAATTAAGCTGCAACTGGAATTAAAGCTAAAGCACCAATAATTGCACCAGCTAATGAAGGAGCAACAACTGGAATTCATGAGTATGATCAGTTTCCTCCAACATGTTCGCTTTTTCTATTTGCTAATAATGTTTTTTCCATTAAAGCATAAACCATTCTTGGACCTAAATCCCTTGCTGGGTTAATTGCATAACCTGTTGATGAACCAAGTGAAGCACCAATTGCTACAACAATTAATGTTACTGGAACTGGACCAAGTGATGCTAATCCTATTTTATTTCCACCTTTACCAAATGCTAATACTAATCCAACAAGTAATAATGTTCCTACTAATTCATAAGAGAAGTTAAAAATAGTTGCTTTTTCTTTATTTGCAAAAGCAGGTCCTGTACAGTGTACTCCTCTTAATGTAGCTAAATCTGTTTCTTGAATGTGTTTTCAATTAATGAAGTTTAAAAGCATTTGTCCTGTCATTGCACCTAAAATTTGCACAGGAATATATGTTAAAATTAATGGATCACTTAACTTGCTACTTACAGCAACAAAAAATGTGACTGCTGGATTTAAATGAGCTGATCCACCAAGAGATAATGAAACTATTACCCCTGCAAATACAGCTAAACCTCATCCTAAAATGATAACGATCCATTTTCCAGATTGGTTCGCAAACATTCTCTTCATGGAAACGCTGTATCCAACACCGTTACCAAGAAGAATTAGAACTAAAGTTCCTAAAAATTCTGATAAAATATCTAATCTCATTGTTTTTCTCCTATTCTATATCTTTTGTTCAGTTTAAAGTTTTTTTAACAGCTGTATCTCAACCTTTGATTAAAGCATCAATTTCATTTTGTGCTAATTGTGGTTTAAATACTTTGTCAATTTTGTTTATTTTTTTGATTTCTTCTAGATCTTTTCAGTAACCAACAGCTAATCCAGCTAGATATGAAGCACCTAAAGCTGTTGTTTCGATATTTGAAGGTCTTTCTACTTTTAAATTAGAAATTGAAGATTGGAATTGCATTAAGTAATTTGAATTTGATGCTCCTCCATCTACTTTTAATAAAATAATTGGTTTTTCTAAATCTTTTTCCATTGCTTTAATTAAATCGTTTGATTGGTAAGCAATCGCATCAAGAGTTGCTTTAATTAAGTGTTCTCTTTTGGTTCCTCTTTCTAAACCAAAAATAGCACCTCTTGAATATGAATCTCAATAAGGAGCTCCAAGTCCTGTAAATGATGGAACCATATATACTCTTTGATCATCATTTACAAGTGAAGCAAAGAAGTCTGATTCTGCTGAGTTATATAAAATTCTTAGTGAATCTCTTAGTCATTGAATTGCTGCTCCAGCGATAAACACTGAACCTTCAAGAGCATAGACTGTTTTGTTGTCTCCTAGTTTTCAAGCAATTGTGGTTAGTAATTTATTTTTACTTTTAACTGGAGTGTGCCCTGTATTTACAAGTGTAAAACATCCTGTTCCGTAAGTATTTTTAACCATTCCTACTTCTGTACATAATTGTCCAAAGAGAGCTGACTGTTGATCTCCTGCAACTCCAGTGATTGGAACTTGTCCTTTAGCTTTGTTAGATCAATGATGAGGACTTACAACTCCATAGTGTCCGGATGAAGATTTTACTTCTGGTAAAATTTCTTTTGGAATTTCAAGTAAATCTAAAATTTCTTGATCTCAGTCTAAAGTATGAATGTTAAATAACATAGTTCTTGAAGCGTTAGAAACGTCAGTTGCATGAACTTTACCATCGGTTAATTTTCACATTAATCAAGTGTCAATTGTTCCTGCAAGTAATTTTCCTTCTTTTAATTTTGTTTTTGCTTCTTCTACATTTTTAAGAATTCAACGAATTTTTGTTCCACTAAAATATGGGTTAATAATTAATCCAGTTTTATCACTAAAGAAGTCTGATAATCCTTTTTCAATTAATGTTTCACAATAATCTGTTGTTCTTCTATCTTGTCACACAATCGCGTTATATACAGGTAAACCTGTTTCTTTATCTCATAAAACAACTGTTTCCCTTTGGTTTGTAATCCCTAAAGCGACAATATCGTGGGATTTAATTTTTGCTTTGTGTTTTGCACTTTGCATTGTTGAAAGTTGTGTATTTCAAATTTCTAATGGATCATGTTCCACTCAACCAGATTTTGGGAAGTATTGTGTAAATTCACTTTGACTACTTGCTTTAATATTTCCATTATGGTCTACCACTAGTGTTCTACAGGAAGTGGTACCTGAATCTAATGTGATAATAAATTTATCTTTCATTTTTCTCCTTATTTGTTTTTTTCAAATTTATAATTACTAATTTGAGCATAAACAATTTTATCGTTTAAATATTCGTTGTATTTTTTTTGATCTTTAAGAGTTCATAACATTAAAGGCATGTTAATTTTTTGATAACGTTTTTTATCTTTATCATATAAAACCGTTCAAGGATTTAAGAATTGACACACTTGTTTCATTTCATCTATAGAAACTGATTGGAATTGAGTTTCTGTTCAAAATAGAAATCCAAGTTGATATTTTGAACTTAACTTGTGCATATTTCTAAGCGTTTGAAAGTTAAAAGATGAAAAAACTATTTTTTGAAAATATGCTTGTCCATATTTGTTTGCAAGTTTGTGTAATTCTTCTTCTATTCCTTTATATTCTTTTTGATCAGTTTTAATTTCAACATTAATAATTTTAAATAAATTTAAGTATTTATCTAAAAATTCTTCTAATGTGAGTATTGTTTGTTTTCTTGTACTTTTTTTAAAAAAGAGGCTGTGATCATCTTTTTTAAGTTCTTCCAAAGTACAAAATTCAATTTCTTTTTTAGTTAATGCTGTTCTGTTTGTCGTTTCATCATGGATAATAACTAATTTTTTATCTTTAGTTAAATGAACATCAAGTTCAACACCATCAAAATTGAATTGATAAGCCATTTCAAAGGCTAATTCGGTATTTTCTGGGGCAATTGCAGAGTATCCTCTGTGTCCTAAAATTAATTGTTTGTTATGCATTTTCTAATGTTCTCCATCTGTAGTTTGTTTTACCTAATTTTTTAAGTTCAATTGTGTTAGCAATATGCACAGCAAGTCCTGCAAGTAGTCCAAGAAGTGCGATTGCCAATGTAATAACTAAAATAATTTGGTAGCCTTGTATTGAAGTATTATCTGCTCCTGTTGGTGTGTAATATTTACCAACTGCTCCTGTAATTTGGTATAGTCAAGCATCTGTTGAAAAACCAATAAAAGAAAGAACAGCAACACTTGAAGCATAAGAATTTTTTTCTAAGTGAATTTCACCAATTTGAGCATATCTTAAAGTAACCATTGCTCATGAAAGAATTCCTGCTAATAGATAGAGAATTGAACTGAAAACAATTACTCAAACATTTGCTGATTTTGGAACAAAACCAAGTAAGATTATTGCTCCAAGTAGAATAATTCCAATTCCTGTAACAATAATTAAGAAAAGAACATATGATCTAAATTTATCAGCTCATCTTCCTATAAAGGTGGAAACTAATGTTCTTAATCCATAAGTTCTAATTCCTCCTAAAATAGTCACAAGAATCGCTGGTGCTAAGTATCCATTTTGCATTAATTGAATTAAATAGTAAGCAAAAACACTTTGAAATGTATACATACCCATTACAAAAATTGATAATGCTCATAATTTTCAATTTTTTAATGCTTTAAAAACAGAAATTATACTTTTTTTCAATCTAGCTCATGAAGCTTTTTCTGTATCTTTATCTTGTTTTTTCTCTGGAACAAGAATTAGTACAAAGATTGATGTAGCAACTAAAAAGGTTGCAATTAAGAAAGCATAAACAGCAAAAGGTATTGCACTTCCATTTGCTCTTGGAACTCATACATTAGTAACTAATAGTCCTAATAGAAATACAAAGAATAAACCGATAATTCCGTTTGCTGTTCCTTGAATTCCATATGCTAAGCCTTGATTTTCTTTTGTTGTTTGTTGTGAAACAAGTTTTCATAAAGGTGTTCAGAATACAAGAGTAGAACTAACACCTCATAACGCTCAAATTATTGAATATTGAATAAATAATGAATTTGGATTTAAACTTTTTGAATTTCAAATTGTAGCTCCAAATCATAAAGTTATTGCTCCTGTTGAAAAGACAGCGATAGACAACAACCATCTTGAACTGAACTTATTGGCTAAAAAACCGCCAGGAAGTTGAGTAATTAGTGTTACATAACCAATAATTGATGTTAAAGTAGCAACTTGATCTTCTTTAATGTTTAAGTATTCGTGTAAGTTTGGAATGATGTTTTTAATATAGTATGGTGCTGCTATTACAAAAACATCAGAAGCTGCTAAAATTATTAAGGCAATAATTTGTCTTCAGGTTAAACCTTTTAATTTAGCTAACATTTTGCCCTCCTAAAATTTAAAATCTAACTGTATATTTAGGATTAAAGTTTTCTTTTTTAGTTAATTTTAGTCCTGATTCTTCAACTAATTTTGCAATTTCAATAGCAATTGCAGGTGCTGAGGCAATAGCTGGTGATTGCATTCCAGCTGCGTTAATAAATTTTTTGTTATCTTTAGCAGATCTAATAACAAAATCGTTTGTTTCTACATCAATAGGTCTTGAACCTGCTAAAGTCATAATTGTTTTTTCAAGTCTAATTGAAGGAATAATTTCTTTTCCAATTTCTCCAATATAGTCAAATTTTGCTTTTGTAACAAGTCTTGTTTCTTCTTTTGGTACACCTTCTTCAGCAGTAGGTCCCACTAAAACATGTCCATCAAGCATTGGTGCAACAATAACACCTTTTCCGTGAATTGTAGGAACTTTAAAACAAATTGAGTTTACTATTCCACCTTCACTACGTGCTAAAATTCTGTATTCTCCACGTCTTGTTGTTTGTTTAAAGTCGCCATATCCTGCTTTTTGTGCAAGGACATCTGCATAGTGACCAGCAGCATTAATTACAACTTTTGAATGTAATTTTTCGCCACTTTTTAAAGTGATTTCAAATTCATCATTTACATATTTAATATCTGTAACTTCAGAATTGTTTTTTAATGTTGTACCATTTTGTTCACTTGCTCCAAGAAAAGCATATGTCGCTCTTACTGGATCAATTGCTCATGAACTTGTGCATAAAAGTGCTCCATGAACTTTTGGATTAACATTTGGTTCTTTTTTTAGTACTTCTTCTTTAGAAAGCACTTTTAAAAATTCTTTTGGAACTTTATTTGTTAAACCTCTATCATATAACATATGTACATGCTTCATTTCTTCTTCATTAAAAGCTAAAATTAATGAATCAACTTGTGCTCTTGGAAAATCTAAATCTTTAAAAATTTTCTCTCTTCATAACTGATTTCCAAGAACATTTAGTTTAGCTTCGATTTTTCCTGGTTCAGGATCAAAACCACCATGTATTGCACCTGAATTTCCTCTGGAAGTTTCATCTGCAAATACTGGATTTTTTTCTAATAATAGATTTTTCATATTATATTGAGACAACTCATAAGCAATCGAAGCACCTATGATTCCCCCGCCTATAATAATTACATCGTATTTTTCGTTTTTCACAATACCACCTCCCAATTTTTGTGGTAATAATATTATATATAAAAATTGATAAAAATTCAAATTTTTCTTTTATTTGTTCAAAAAATATTATTTAGAATGAACAAATAATTTTTTTATTTGAAAATTACTTAAAAAAATGGGCAAAATAAGTGTTTTTGATTTTTTGATAAAAATAAAAAACATAAACCATAAATACAGTTTATGCTTATTTAATAAATATATTGATATATTTTATGATTTAAAGTCTACTAAATCACGTAAATATTTTGATGGTTTGTATTTAATTGCTCTTTTTTGTGGAACAACTTGTTCTTCACCTGTAAAACTATTTACAATTTTTCTTTGTGATCTAACAACAGTTGAGAAGATTCCAAAGTCAGCTAATGTAACTTTTTCTTCTGCCAATAATTGTTCTTTTAAAACAAATAACATTGTTTCTAAAATATGATCTAGTTGTTTTGGACTAACTTTTAAATTTTCATCTAATCTATCAACTACATCGTTTATAAATTCTTTTTTTGTCATATTTTCCTTTAATTTGCTTTATTTTATAAAATTTAAATATATATAATTTTATACTAAAAATATATTTTTATAGATATTTTTATAAAAATATTAATAATTAGTTAATCTAATTTTATACAAAAATTAAAAATATATCAAATTTTTATTGTTTTTTTTATTAAAACAGAAGAAATTTGTTATGCTTCTTTTGTTAATATAAAGTTTATTTTTTTAAATTTAAATAATGTTTTCAAAGATAATGTTTTTTATTTAAAAAAATTTTCTACAAAAAAATTGAACACATTGCAAAAAAGTGCTATAATAATAGTATAAATACATTTTCACAATCCAAATTAATTAAGATTGACTTAATTAATGAAAAAACTCCATTAATTGCAGTAATGGAGTTTTTATATAAGGTTAGTGGAAAATGTATTAATTTTTTCTATAATTTAATTAATAATAAAATTATAATCAACAAGATTAAAATTCGTTCCACTTTTCAACCTTTATTTTAAATACATTTTTCACCTCCTTATGTGACTAAAATATTAGTCACATTTTAATATTACCACAGAATTTATTTTGTTACGAAAATACGGAAAAAATTGGGATTTTTGGTTTGTTTTTCCTAAAATTTTATTTCATTTAATTAAAATTAATTTATAAATATTATGATTATTTTTTATCTCTTTATTTTCAATAAAGAAGAATATTTTTTCATCATCAAAGAATTAAAACTTAGTTATAATATCTGATTTACTTTTGGCATTAGAAACAAAAAATATTTTAATTATTATTATATATTACTAACGATGGCATTTTGATTAATAATTTGCAAATTTTTTATAAAAATTTTGGAAAAAGTGCTACAATAATAGTGTAATACATTTTCAGATTCCCAATTAATTAAGATTAACTTAATTAATGAAAAAACGCCATTTGGCGTAATGGGAGTTTTTATATAAGGTTGGTGGAAAATGTATTACATTACTTTATAATTTAATTAATATTAGAATTATAATTATTAAAATTAAAATTCTCTCCACTTTTTTTAACTAAGTGGAATAATTTTCTCGGTGTTACCACCGAGAAATTTTTTAATTTTAAAAGAAAGGACTTTCATCTTTTTTATTTTTTTTGAAATTGATTGAATACTCTCAATTTCATAATTCACTATGGTCATTAATGATTTTTAATAAATTTTAATATTGTCTAAAGTCCATTATTTCTTTCAGTATTTTTTTCATTTTCTCTCCGCTCTTTATTTCTGATATTTTAAGTTGTCTCCGGACTTTATCTCCGTTTCTTTCTTTTGTTTCCGGTAATTGTTAATTTGTCTCCATTTTTTTAAAATAGTCAATAAAATAAGTATCTAAAATGTCTTTATTAGGTGCTTTTTTAATTAACTTTTTAATTGTTCTAAATTTTGCTACTTTGTAATACAAAGCAAATGCTACGCTCTCTTGCTGTTCTTCTGTAAGGTGGTATTTCTTGCTTCATTTTCTAAATGTCTTTTTTTGTTTGTCATTTAGTAAAAAGTCCATTCCTAGTTCTTGCTGATTTTCTTTTAACTCCTGCTTTGCCTCTTTGATTGCTCTTCTCTCTATGCTTTTTTCTGTATCTTTGCTGATTTTGATATATTTATTTTTAAACATTACAAGCAAGGAAACAAATGCAAAATATGCCCGTTCATTGATGTACTTCTCTTTTAATTGTTTAGTCATTTATGCTCTTAAAAAATTATTAATTATTACAATATTTAAGTTAAAATTAACAGCAACATACATACTTATAATGGAGTCGAATTTTTCATACCCTACTTGCTTAAATAAGGTAGGTAATAATTCCATTGTTTTTTGTCTTTCTTCGTCAACCATACCTGCTAGGAGCATTACTTTTATTAGTCTTCTTTCGTCAGAACCGAACTTTCTATTGCTTAAAACTGAACTTTCTATTTCTTCCATTATTTTAAGCATTTTCTCGCTTGCTGCTTTTTGTCATAAATATTCCATTCCTTGTTTCATTAATTTTATTTCTCAGTCTTCATCGTCTGCAGTCATATAGAATGCCCTATCTGTATAATATTTATAAGCTTTTATTGCTTCGTTTAGCAGTCATCTATATAATTGGTCTATATTCATTTTATTTTTCTCCTTGTTCTGTTTCTAATAAAATATATAAATCACCAAAATTAACTGAAATATACATTTCTATAATAGGTTGAATATCGTTTGTTCCTGCTGCTTCAATTAATGCTGGTAATAATTCCATTGTTTTTTGTTGAAGGCTTGGGCACCCAAGTCCTCCTAGCATCATTAGTTTTATTGTTTGTTTATGATTTCAATTAAGTCATTTATAAAAACTAATTTTTTCTATTTCTTTCATTATTTTAATCATTTTCTCGTTTGCTGCTTTTGGTCATAAATAGTCAACCTCATTTAAAGCACTATTTACTTTTTTTTCTCAATTTTCTTCTGCAACTACTTTATTTTCTCTTACTAAACGTCTATAATTACCAATTGCTCTTTCTAATAAGACTTCGTTTAATTTTCATATGTTCATTTTTATTTCTCTCTTTCTATAATTTCTTAAATCTTTCAAAATAGGAACCTTTAGTGGACAATTTGACCCAGGTAGAACACAAGAACAGTATGAAACAACAGTAACTGAAGCAACTAAAAAATTTAAAGAAAAACAAGCTACAGCTAAAACTACTATTGATGGATTAAGTCATTTAAGTGAAGCACAAAAAACAGAATATAAAAATCAAATTGATGCAACTTTAACAACTGAAAATGCAGATATTAATTCAATTAATAGAATTGTTGGTAATGCAGAAGTTAAAAACAGAGAAGCAGAAGAATTAGCGAGTGCTAAAGCATCAGCTCTTGTAGTAGCTAATAACTTAAAACCACAAAATGAAGGTGGTACAAGAGAACAGGTTGTAAAAGATATTGAAGCAACTACAAAAGTTTCAGAAGTAAATATATTAAAACAAAATGCACAAACTTTAATTGACAATTCCAGAAAAGCAGCAAAAACTGAAGTTCTTAAACTAAGAGGATTGGATGAAGGTGGTGATCAAACTTATGAAAACTACAATAATAAATTAACACAAGCAGGCAACGATCAACTCAAACTAGATAGTCTCAAAGAAGAAGCTGAACATAAATTTAACACCGTAGCAAGTGTTGCTAAAGGTAAGATTAACGGATTACCAGAAGGGGAAGACAAAAACAATTTAGTTAGAAAATGACAACAAATGTTAAATGGACCTGCTGATGATAAAACAATTACTAAGGTAAAAGAAATTGATGCTGAAGTAACAGCAGTAATTAACAAAATCGATAGAGAAAGAGAACTTCCTTCACTTAAAGAATATATAGATATGTTACTAGATGGAAATGCTATTAAAAATAATGCCAACCAATTCTATAATAATGCAATTAAACCTAATTCAACTGCAACAGGAAAAGATCTTAGAGATTAAAGGTCAAATAACTAATGAATTAAAAAGATTAAATAGAGAAGCGCAAACATATATAACTAATAAATTAGCTGGTGATACTAGCGGAACAAAAGAAACTTTAATTACAGAACTTAATAGACATGTATTAAGTCAAGCTGATATTGAAGTTAAAAAAGCACAAGCAGATGAAATCTTTAATGCTAAAAAAACAGAAGTATTATTATATGCTGAAAAATTAAGTGATGCTAATAAAAATACTATTACTGAAAATGTAAATCGTAATAGCGATGGTTCTGTACAACCAGCAGAAAGTATTGAAAGATTAAATCAAATTTTAGCTCAAGCAAAAACTTTAAAACAAAAAGAAGATCAACCTAAAATACAAACTGCTTATGATGCTGCTAATGATTCTGTTAATAAAATAAAAATGAGTGTTCAAAATAGTGATGGAAGTTTTGATTATACATATTATAATAAAGGTGTTGCATTAGAGCAAAGACTAAAAAGAGCAAAAAGTGAGAAAAATCTCGAAGAATTACAACATATTAAAGAAGATGCAGAAAAAATATGAAATCCTATCAAAGATGAAGCAATTGCTCAAGCTTTAAATATTCAAAATTCTATTAAAAGAGAGGAAAGAATTAATCAAATTAATAATGCATATAATATTAGTGAATTGAAACAACAAATGAATTATATAAAAAATGATGTAACAACTGAAAACAACCAATATGCTGCTTTAAGACAACCAGCAAGAGATGCAATCGCTAAACTTAATGGAGATGAAGCAGATAAAGATAGATTAACAAAACTATTAGATTCAACAATTGATAGTAGTGAAATAGAAAGAATTAAAACTGAAGCAGAAAAAATCTTTAATGATAAATTAATTGCTGTTAAAGCAAAAATTACTAATAAAAATGATTATAGTCAAGATCAAAAAACTGCTAAATATAATGAATTAAATAGTAAAACAGATATTGAAGGAATAATAAGTGTTGAAAAAGCGGTTGATTCATATAATTCAACAAACGATCCTTTAACAAACGAAAAACAAGCAATTATAGACAGAATGTATACTCAAGGAATAACTCCACCAAGCGGTTCTTCTTCTTCTGTAATATCTTATGCTTTACGTCCACAAGAAATTGAAACTTATATTAATAGAGTTAAAGAAGCTTCAACAATTCAAGATGCTAATGCTATTGAACTTGAATATGCACTTAATTCAGTATTTGATACAAGAAGACTTACACATCTTAAAAATAAAGTTACAAACGATATTAATGCTAAATTAAGTAGCAATCAAGTTGATAATTGACGTAGTTATTGAAGAACAGATATTTTACCAGCACCATCTATTAATGAACTTGGTAAAAAATATGTTAACTATAGACAAAATAATAATATAGGTAAACCAGAAAATCAATCAAGTGAAGAGTTTAGAAAAGATTTATTAAGAGATTGACATAAATGAGCCCAAGAACCTGCAATTGAATGAGCAAAAGGACTTGTTAAACAATCTACTAATATGACAATAGAAAGAAAATACACTGCACTCAATGAATTAAGTCAAGTAACATCATTATTTGACTTCACAGATTGATTGAGTAAAAATCATTCTTATGACAATATTATCCCTAATTCACTTCCACAAAATACAAATATTAGATTCTATGATGGACAAAATTATACAGAATTGAAATAACATCCAAAAACACAGAGCAAATCTGTGTTTTTCTTTATTAATATATTAATAAATATTAAATAATTAAAGAGTTATAGATTTCTATACTAGGGGTTTTTAAATATTTTGTTTAATATATAAGTAATAATATTTATATCTTTATTTAAGTAAAAATAAGTATTAATAATTTATATACTAATATTTTAATTTAAAATGCTATAATTATATAAAATAATATAATATTTAGGTGATAAAATGAGTAAAGAAGAAAGAAATTCATTAATAAAAAAAGCAATAGACAATTTAAAAAATAAAGATATTAATGAATTACCACAAATAATGGAAAGAAATGAAAAAGGTTCCTGAAAAAGAATGCAAGAATGCATGAAAAACTTATCTAAATTATAATTTATTTATAACTAAAGAAAATATCTCCAATAATTAATTATTGGAGGCTTAATTGTAAGATCAAGTGCACCACTTTAAAGTAAAATTTAAAGTATGGGACA